>CALUML010000013.1 GCA_944321745.1 uncultured Bacteroidales bacterium | reverse complement strand
ATGAAGGGTTTCATTAGTTGATAGTTGATAGTTAATAGTTGATAGTTGATAATTGATAATTGATAGTTGGTAGCGGGCATCCCGCATGGCACTCGTAGCTCGTAGCTCGTAACTTGTAGCTCGTAACTTGTAGCTCGTAGCTTGTAGCTTGTAGCTATCGGTGATATTGTATGAAGGCGGCGATGAGCACTCCCATGGCGGGATAGCTGAGGTACGGGTGCGGGTTGCCGGTTTGCACGCCGTTTTCATCCTTCCGGTAGCCGTCTTCGTTGTCGATGGCAAGGGCCACATCGACCAGATAGAAGCCTTCGTCCTCGCGGTTGTCGAAGGTATCGATGATGTTCTTGCGCAACCGCCACATGGCCGCGTTCTGTTGGAGGGTGAATGCTCCGCTGTCGTTGTTCATGCTGCCGCAGGTGCTGCATGGGATGAGTATCATGAATTTGCCGTCGGGCACGGCTTCGAGGTATGAACGCTTCATGGTCTCGATGCGTTCGTTCCATTCGGTGAAATCGGCGTTCATGTCGCCCCGGAAGTCGTTCAGGCCGAGCATTTCGCCCATGAATTGCGGGGCAGGCAGATCCCAAGCTTCGAGGTATTTGCCATAGTCGAAGCTCCAGGTGAAGTCGTTCTGTTGCACGGGTGTCCATTGCGTGCCGTCCCAAAGGACAAACGAGCCTTTGCCATTGTCATACTGCACGTCGCCCGTGCGGGGGTTGAGCAGGTAGCCCGTCTGCGGATCGAAGCGCACGGCGCAATCGTCGTACCGCCCGCAGGTGACTGCCAAGCCCGTGTTGCCGTTCATCACTTTGTGGCAATTTATCCAGAAGCCGGTCGCACCATAATAGCGGTGGTCGCCTTCGGGGTGCATGAAGCCTTGGTAGGCTTTTGTCTCGCCGGTATGCACGCCGAAGTAGTCGGCCAGGCGGTCGCCGCTGCGGCCTTCATCGTATTGCCCTTCGTAGCCTTCCACTTCGCGCAGGCCGATCATCCTGATGCCGGGCACGTACCCTTGGGCGAGCAGTGCATCCTTAAAAAAGCCTCCGTGCACATAGCTGTCGCCCACGATTTGCACGCGTACCTCGCCATTGCCCGTGCCCTTTTCGCCTACGCGGATGATGGAGGTATGGCTTTTGACTACCTCCAGTTCTTCATTGTACAAGTTCACGCCGAGAGTTTGCCAGGGGATGGGCTGCGCCAGGCAGATGTGGCGCGTGGTTTGCTCGATCATGGGTGACTGGCTGTTGAAGCGCACGATGTCCGAAGAAGGCCGCCAGCGGCGGATGAAAGGTTCGACGAACACATCGTTGCGGGTATCCGACAGCATGTAGAGGTATTTGGGCAGGCAGATGTCGTTCTTCAAGTTCTCCGTCCCGTCCATGGCCACGCTTATCTGTGTCCCGTCGCTGAAGGTGAAAATCAGGTTCTGGTTCAGCAGCACGATGTTGACCAATTCGTTGGTGGATGTCTGAGCCTGGATTCCGGTTTCCTGCCCGTTGATGAACCAGTGGCCGTTGTCGCCGGTGGTCAGGGCGGGGGATGTGGCGGCCTCGTCGGCTGGAATGCCGGTGTCCTGGCCGTTGAGCAGCCAGTGGCCGTTGTCGCTCCGGGAGATGATGGGGGTGGCGTAGGTGAGCACGATGGTGCTGCCGTCCGACAGGGTGAGGGTGTAGCCGCTTTCCGTGTAGGCGATGCCCGACACGGTGTTGCCTTGTTGCAGTTGTTCGATGAGTGCGCGTTGGGCGCTTAATTCCTGGCGCAGTTCGTCCAGTTCCTTTTCCAGCCCGTTGTGGCACGAGCATAACCATGTTGCTCCGATGAGCAGCCATGGGTAGATGACATGTTTTTTCATGTGGGTTGTTTTATGAAATGAAATTGGCGTTTTCTATGGCTTGTTTGCCTTTTCCCGGATGGTCTTGTATCGGGTCAGGGCTTCTATATAATAATAGTCGGCATAGTTGATGGCGGCATCTATTTCGTAGCCTGCGGGGTAGTTGCCGGTGGAATGCAGGAGGAAGGAGGGCTTGTCTCCATCGGCCCGGTAGGGCTTGGCCGAGAGGGTGGCGAGCATCTGCTCGGCGGCTTGGAAGTAGGCCCGGCCTTTCTCCTTGTCGTCTTCCAGTTGGGACAGTTCCAGCAGACCCGATGCCGTGATGGCGGCAGCCGAGGCATCCTTGGGCTCGCGGGGGATGTCGGGTGCGTCGAAGTCCCAATATGGCACGTGGTCGGCGGGCAGGGCGGTCAGGTACACGTCGGCCACCCGTTCGGCGAAGCGGAGGTATTCTTTGTTGCCTGTTTCGCGGTACACCATGGTGTAGCCGTAGATGGCCCATGCTTGTCCGCGTGCCCAGCACGATTCGTCGTTCAGCCCTTGATTGGTCACGCCTTTGATGAAGTGTCCGTCGAGGGTGTCGTACACGGCCACGTGATAGTTGGTGTAGTCGTCGCGGAACTGGTTTTCCATCGTCACGCGGGCGTGGTTTTCAGCCATGTCGTAATAGGCCTTGTCACCTCCGTTGCGGGCTGCCCAGAACAGGAGTTCGAGGTTCATCATGTTGTCCATGATGGTGTTGTGCGGCCAACCCATTTGTTCGCGCATGTGTTGCCAGGAGCAGATGGTGCCCACCGTGGGGTTGTAGAAGCCGGCCAGCTTGGCTGCCCCGTCGAGGGCGGCTTGCTTGTAGCGTTCGTCGCCGGTGAGGCGGTAGGCATGAACGAAGCTGCACAGGAACTGGAACCCGAGGTCGTGGTCGCCCTGGTGGCCGGGCGAGAGCAGGTCGGCGAGGCATTCGGTGTAATGAATGGCTTGCTGCCTGATGGCGGGGTCGCCGGTGTGCTGGTAGTCGTACCACAAGATGCCGGGCCAGAAGCCGCTGGTCCAATCGTAGGCGTTGACCAGGCTCCAGGTTTGGCTGTCGGACTCAATGCTCCTCGGCAGCAGGCAGGAGTCGTTCTGTACCAAGGTTAACGTGCGCCTGATTTGTGTGTCGCAGTAGGCCAGTGCTTGGTCGGCATCTATTGCGGAACTGCCCGCATCGTGTGCGGAGCAGGATGACAGGGCAAGTCCGGCGACAAGGCAGCTGGCAAGCAAGTTGGTTGTCTTTCCCATTTCTTTTGTTTTTATGTGAAGGGCAAGCTGTGCATGGCTTTTCCCCCATGTTGTTTCTAAATATTAGTCCGTTTGTCGTGTCGGCCGGTTTTGCCCCGTATTCCGGGTGAAAACGTCCGTTATACCGGAATTTTATTTCCGTTATACCGGAATTTCATTTCTGTTATATTGGAAATTTCATTCCGTTATATCGCCGGTTTCCGGGTGGACGTATGCGGGTGTTCGGCAGGTCGGGGTGGTGTTTCTTTCCCGGCCTTTCCGCCCGTGCAGCCTTTCCGCTCGATGTCGTGGCGGGCGTTTTTTTCTTTGCACAAATGTACTCCAACTACGGGGGCGAAAATGCAACGATTTTCTTCAAATATGGAAGAGGATTGTAATTTTCGCGCGAAGTACAATATATTTGCATGATTGTGGAAGATTGTTGTATTATTTGAACAAGATATGCGCTACTTTTGGAAACGTTTTTCGGACCCCATGAAGAGATTCTTATTTATATTACAATGTATCATCGTCCTGTTCGCCTCCTCCGCGCAGGCTTACTACTTCCGAAGCTACCAGATGCAGGACGGGCTTTCGCATAACAGCGTGTGGGCTGTGATGCAGGACAGCCGGGGCTTCATGTGGTTTGGCACGAACAACGGGCTGAACCGCTTCGACGGGAAACATTTCAAGGTGTTCAAGAATGAACCGGACAATCCGCATTCCATCGGCAACAATTTTATCCATTGTCTGAAGGAGGACACGCAGGGACGCTTTTTCGTAGGCACGAAGAAGGGATTGTACCTGTACGACGCGGGGCGGGAGCAATTCACCTCCGTGCCTCTTGAACGGGCGGAGGGCGACGAGGCCAGTGTGAACGACATCTTTGAGTCGCCCGACGGCGAGTTGTGGGTGGCGTGCCACGGGCAGGGACTGTACGTGCTGAACGCCGATCTCAGCGTGAAAAAGCATTTCGTGCGGAGCGACGAGGAAGGGGCATTGCCATGCGATTTCATCTGGACTATCGTGCAGGACTACGTGGGCAACGTGTGGCTGGGTACGGACGCGGAGGGACTGATTCATTTTGACCCCAAGAAGGAACACTTCACCCGCATGGACCGCAAGCCGGGCTTCGGCATAAACGACCCTACGGTGTACACCCTGTATTGCGATGCCGACTACAACTTGTGGGCAGGCACGTCGCGGGACGGCCTCTACCGGTACAACTACCGCACGGGCAAGGTGTCGCGCTACCTGCATGACGAGGCGTTCAACATCAAGTCCATCATCGAATATTCCGACCACGAGCTTGTCATGGGCTGTGACAAGGGGCTGGTGCGCATCGACCGCGAGACGGGTGCCGCGCATTTCATGAACACCAGCTTCGACAACATGACGGACAATTCCATCTTCTCCATTGCCCGGGACCACGAGGGGGCGTTCTGGATAGGTACGTACTTCGGAGGGGTCAATTACTTTTCGCCGGTGGTCAACACCTTTTCCTATTATTATACTACGCTGGAGCGGTCGTTCAAGAAAAGCAACATCAGCAGCTTCGCCGAGGGCGAAGGGCAGCAGATATGGGTGGGCAGTTATGACAACGGGCTGAGCCTGTTCAACGCGGAGACCAAGCAGTTCGAACCGGTGAGGGCCGACATCGGCTACCACAACATACAGGAACTGTATTACGATGACGGCTACTTGTATATCAGCCAGTACGGGCAGGGCATCAAGGTGCTCGACACGCGCACGGGGCGCATCACCGAACTGGCCGGGCTTCCCGGCGCGCATGACATCAGCCGCTTCGTCACGACCATCTTCAAAAGCTCGAAGGGGCTATACTTCTTCGCTTCCGAGGAAAGCGTGAGCCAGTATGACCCGGTGCGGAAGACGGCCCGCTACATCGACGACCTGGATCTGATGTTTGTCAAGGACATCATGGAGGACTACAACGGAGCCATCTGGTTTGCCACGCACTCCTACGGGTTGCGGCGGCTCAACGCCGACGGCACGTGGGACCACTTCCTGCGGGTGGAAAAGGGTGGGGATTCGCTCCCGGTGGGCAACGTCAACTGTTTGTACCAGGATGCCCGCTTCCGCATATGGGCCGGTACCGAAAGCCAGGGGTTGTTGCTGTACAACGCCAAGAAGAATTGCTTCGAACAAGTATTCACGCAGAGCAATGGCTTGCCCTCCAACATGGTGTACTCCATCCAGGACGATGCGGAAGGCAACCTGTGGCTGGCGACCGAACGGGGGTTGACCTTTGTGAGTAACGACTTGAAACGGGTGGAAGATTTCGGCTTCCTGGGCGACGCGCAACAGATACATTACAACGTGAAGGCCGTGCTGCGGGCATCGGACAACCACCTCTACTTCGGCGGCACGAACGGCTTCATCGCCTTTTATCCCAAGGACATCACGCGCAACCAGCAAAAGCCCGCCGTGGCCATCACGCAGTTCGTGGTGCCGGGGCAAAGTATGCGGGGGGTGGATTTCCCGAAAACCGTGGAGCCGGGCAGCGTGCCGCCGATCACGCTGGAACGCAAGCAGTCCACCTTCATCTTCGACTTCGTGACACTGAGCTACGTGGCCCCCACCAAGAACCAGTACGCCTACATGCTCGAAGGCTTCGACACGGGCTGGAACTACACGACCGACAACCGCGCCTATTACATGAACATACCGCAAGGCAAGTACACGTTCCGGGTGCGGGGTACCAACAACGACGGCATCTGGAGCGACGAGTTGCGGGTGCGCGTCAAGGTCAATCCGCCGGTCATGGCTTCGCCCCTCATGATAGGGCTGTACATCGTGCTGGGGATAGCGCTCGTTACCGGCCTGCTCTACCGCTACAAGAAGCACGTGGAGAAGCTGAACAGGGAAAAACTCTTCCGCTACAAGCGGGAAAAGGAGAAGGAAATCTACCAGTCCAAAATCAACTTCTTCACCAGCATCGCGCACGAGATACGCACGCCGCTGTCCCTGATAACGGCTCCACTGGAAAACATTCTGAAGTCGGGTGATGGCAATGCCCGCACCAAGAGCAATTTGGGCATTATCAAGGTCAACGTCAACAGACTGCTCGACCTCATCAACCAGCTGCTCGACTTCCGCAAGGTGGAGGAGAACATGTTCCATTTCGAGTTTCACAACCAAGATATCGTGGGTGTGGTGCGCGATGTGTATGCTCAATACTGCCAGCATGCCAAGCTGAACGGCATAGACATGAGTCTGGACGTGCGGGAGGAACCCATCAAATTGTCCATCGACACGGAGGCCATCTATAAAATAGTGAGCAACCTGGTGTCGAACGCCGTGAAGTATGCCAAGTCGCGCATAGACATCACAGTGGAAGCGGTTGGAGGGAATGCGTGCGTCTCAGTGGCAGATGACGGTACCGGCATAGACCCGAAATATGCGGACAAGATATTCGAACCATTCTTTCAAGTGGGTGATAGTGCCAATGGCATGAAGCTGGGAACGGGCTTGGGCTTGTCGCTGGCCAAGTCGTTGGCCAAAAGGCATGGCGGCGAGCTTGTCTTGCAGCGTGAGGAGGGCAAGGGTTGTGTGTTTGTGCTGCGCATCCCCCTGGTGGTGCGGGAGGAAGTTTCCGTAGAGCCGGATGCGGCCAAACCGGCAGTCATTCTGGAAAAGCCATTGGAAAAACCGGAGCCGGGACGGAAAATCCTGGTAGTGGAGGACAACCGCGATTTGCGCGAGTTTCTGGTGAACAGCCTGCACGATGATGATTTTGTCGTGTTTGAAGCGGGTGATGGCGTGGAAGCCTTGGCTATGTTGGAGAAAGAAAGCATCGATGTCATCATATCCGATATCATGATGCCCAACATGGACGGGTTGGAATTGTGCCGTCGGGTGAAGACGGATGCCGCTTACTCGCATCTCCCGTTCATCCTCCTTTCGGCCAAGACCGATACGTCGACCAAGGTGGACGGACTGAACAAGGGCGCGGACGTGTACCTGGAAAAACCTTTTTCCTACGAACAGTTGAAAGCCCAGGTCAACAGCATCATTGAAAACCGGAATCATATCCGCGACAGTTTTATCCAGTCGCCCCTGCATTATTTCAAGCAGCACGCCACGGCAGATAGTGAGGAAAGCGTTGAATTTATAGAAAAATTGAATGCCTGCATTCTGGAAAATCTGTCGAACGAGCATTTTACGATAGAAGGCCTGTCCGACAGCTTCTTCATGAGCCGTTCCAATTTTCACAAGAAAATAAAGAACCTGACGGGCATGACACCGAACGACTACATCAAGTTGATACGACTGAACCAGAGCGCGCAGTTGCTTATGAGCGGGAAATATAAAATCAACGAAGTGTGCTACATGGTGGGCTTCAACACCCCGTCTTATTTTTCCAAGCTCTTTTATGAGCATTTCGGGAAGTCGCCGAAAGATTTTTACAAAGTAGCCAAAATGTGACAATGCAAGGATATATTCAAACAAACTTTTCGTAGGAAAGGAGGTGTGTTCAGATAAGGAAACAGAAGAAACTGTAAAAGTCATGCATGTCAGTATTGCATGAGGAAATTATTTGGTGTTCAGATAACTTAGAGTGTAAATTCTAGTGCCCATAATAAGTATGATAGTAAAAATATATAATGTTAAAAAGTTTATTGTAACTTGTTCACTTTTTTTATTGCTGACAAGCCCCGTTTTTGCACAAAATAACGTGAGCGGGCGAGTGTATGACAGCAACAACGAGCCTGTAATAGGGGCTACCGTGATCGTGAAGAATACGACCAAGGGAACAACAACCGATTTTGACGGGAATTATTCGCTACAGAATGTAGGCGAAGAAGACGTGCTGGTATTCTCCTACTTGGGGTATGACGACCAAGAGATAACGGTCGATGGCCGGTCGGTTATCAACGTGACCATGAAAGAGTCCTCCATCGCGCTGGATCAGGTTGTGGTGGTGGGTTATGGTTCACAAAAGAAAGTAAACCTGACCGGGGCAGTGGCGGCCGTGCAGGTGGATGAAAAAATCAGCGGCCGTTCCATTTCCAACGTGTCTACCGCCTTGCAAGGGCTTGTGCCTGGGTTGACCGTGACGCAGAATTCCAGTATGGCGGGTAACGATGCATCGCAAATCCTTATCCGCGGGCTGGGCACTATCAACGACGCAGAGCCGCTTATCGTGGTGGATGATATGCCCGACGTGGACATTAACCGGTTGAACATGGACGACATCGAAAGTATTTCTGTGTTGAAGGACGCATCGGCGGCTTCCATTTACGGGTCGCGCGGAGCGAACGGGGTTATCCTCATTAAGACTAAATCCGGCAAGGGAGCGCAGCGTACCAGCATTACTTTCTCCGGCAACTATGGTTTCCAAAAGCCTATCCGGGCTTATTCTTATTTGACCGACTATGCGCGCGCCCTTGAAGTGCAACGCACGGCACAGGCTTCCACTAACATGGCCGAGTCTGCCCAGCAGTACAGTAAAGGTACGGTAGATCAGTGGCTGGCCTTGGGCATGATCGACAGCCGCCGCTACCCGAACACCGACTGGTGGGATCTCATCATGCGTACCGGCACGTTGCAGAATTACAACGTGTCCGCCAGCGGGGGAAATGACAGGTCCAACTTTTATGCCTCCATCGGGTATATGAAGCAGGAAGGGTTGCAGATCAATAACGACTACGACCGCTACAATGTGCGTTTTAATTTCGACTACAACATATTCAAGAACCTGACCGCCGGTTTCCGTTTTGATGGCAACTGGAGTAATTTCTCATATGCCGATGAGGACGAAGACGGAGAAGCTGTGGGTTTTGGGGGCGATATGTCCTCGGCCATTGCCGGGATAACGCCGTACGACCCTGTGCTCGGTGTGTACGGGAGTGTGATGGCCGTGGGGGAAGACCCTTCGTCCTACAACCCGCTGGAACATTATACGAATCACGTACGTCATAAAGATGAACAGCAATTAAACGGCTTGTTTTATTTGGAATGGAAGCCTCTCAAAGGCCTTACAGCCCGGGTGGATTACAGTTTGCGGTATTATAACAACTTTGCCAAACAGGCGGATACGCCTACTCAGGCCTACAACTTCCAGACTGAGCAGTTCACCAGCCGCTGGTATGTGGCGGAAAGCGCCGGCATCAGCAATTGGGTGAATACAGGTTATAAAACCATGTTTAACGGGCGGTTGAACTATAACCGTACTTTTGCCGAACACCACAATATCAATGCCTTGTTCGTGTATAGCCAGGAGTATTGGTATGACCGCAGTTTGTCCGCTTCACGCGACAACCGCATCCACCCGAATTTGAGTGAAATCGATGCCGCCTTGCGTGACAACATGACCAACTCGGGCAACTCGTCCACCGAAAGCCTTCGCTCCTACATCGGGCGTATCAATTACAACGCCTTTGACCGTTACCTGTTGGAATTGAATCTCCGTGTCGACGGATCTTCCTTGTTCCAGCCGGGGCATCAATACGGCTATTTCCCTTCAGCCTCGTTAGGTTGGAGGTTTAGTGAAGAAAACTTCATTAAGCCTTATGTGTCCAACTGGATGGATAGCGGTAAGTTCCGTATCTCTTATGGGGGATTGGGGAATAACAGCTCCGTGGAACGTACCGAACAGCAGGAAGTGTTGGAAGCGAACAATTACGTCTTTGATGGGGATATTGAAAAAGGTTTCGTGTACAAGCGCATGCTGAATCCTGATTTGTCATGGGAAGAAACCAGCGTGTTCAACGTGGGGTTGGACTTTGTGTTATTCAACGGGCGTTTCTCCACGGAATTGGACTATTACGACCGCTTGACCACGGGCATGATTCAGGAGTCGCAGATGTCCATCCACCTGACGGGTGCTTATTATGCTCCCCGTACCAACATCGGCGTGTTGCGCAACCGTGGGTTGGAAGGCAACTTCACGTGGCGCGACCATGCGGGTGACTTTAACTATTCGGTTAACTTCAACATTTCGTACAATGCTTCCCGGTTGGAAAACTGGGCTGAATTCCTTGATAAGGGAAAAACGTATGTAGGTATGCCTTACCATTTTGTATATACAGGACTTTCCACTGGCATTGCACAGAGCTATGCTGAGATTTACAGCACGACCATCCAATGGAACAATCCCGGCGATGTGCAGCGGGTGGACGTGAATGGTGACGGTGTGGTCGATGGGGAAGATAATGTATGCCTGCCCTTGTATCAGACAGACCTGCCCACGACCAACTTCGGGCTGAATGTGCAGATGGATTGGAAAGGTTTTGACCTTTCTATTCTGTTCCAGGGAGCGGCGGGGAGGAAAAACTTCTGGTCGACAAACCAAAATACTACCAATATTCCGGAGCAGAGTTATGCTCCAACCGAAGACCACCTGACCAAGCCGTGGAGTTATGACAACCGGGATGGCGAGTGGCCGCGTTTGGTCAATTCGTGGACCAATCACTCCAGTTCCACTTTCTGGCTGGACAACATGGCGTACTTGCGTCTCAAAAACCTCATGTTCGGCTACACGTTACCTAAGAAGTTCACCCGGAAGTTCTTTGTGGAAAACTTGCGTTTGTATTACAGTACAGAAAACTTGTTTACCATTACATCTTACCGGGGGCTTGACCCGGAAAAGTCGAGTCGAACTGATTTGTATCCGATGACGAGCTCCCATTCTTTTGGCATTACGGTTACTTTCTAAATTAAAATGGTATGAAGACATTACATAGCATAATAAAGATTTCCACTATTGCGGCATTGGCTGTCCTATTCAGTTCGTGTGCCGATTTTCTTAACCAGCCGTCGCGGGTAGACCTTCCAAGTTCTGCTTTTTGGCAGGATGTGGATGATGCCGAATATGCGTTGAACGGGGCTGTGGCAGACATCCGTTACCTGTTTGACCGGGATTATTACTTGGATGCCATGGGCGAATATGTGAACGTGTCCGGCAACGTGTTGCAACGTACGGCCGATAAAGAGGACCCGTCCGAAGCGTTGAAAAACGGAGCCGCTTATGATGGGTTCTACGAATTGTACCCCACGGGCTATGGAGGGCAGTTCTCCAACATGTACCGTTATTGTTACGGAGGTGTCAACCGGTGCAACTATGTGATTGATGGCATTCAAAAGATGATTGCCGAAGGGCAGACGGAGGCCGACGAGGAGAAGTTGAACGAGTTTATCGGCGAGGCCAAATTGTTCCGGGCACTTATCTACCTCCGCCTGATATCCATGTGGGGTGATGTGCCTTACATAAATGAGCGTATCATGTACAAGGAAGACGTGGAACATCTGTATCGCACACCTATTGCCACCATCAAGGACTCGCTGGTGTCCGACCTTACGGATGCTTTCAACAAGTTACCGGAGAAGGCTTCCAAGTCCGGTCGCATGACGAAGGCGGCGGCGTTAGGCCTGCGTGGCAAGGTGCAGCTTTATTGGGCCAGCTGGAACAAGTTCGGTTGGCCGGAGCTGGCAGGCTTTACACCCGATGCCCAGGAAGCCCAGGAGGCGTATGAAGCGGCGGCATCCGACTTCCGCCATGTAATAGATGATTATGGGCTGACCTTGTTCCGCAATGGTGAGCCGGGCGATTGTGATTCTTTGGGACGGGCGGAAGTATTGCCGAATTATTTTTACCTGTTCCTCCCGACGGCTAATGGCGACTCGGAATTCATCATCACGTTCAATCATGGGGGAACTGGTACTTCGCAAGGGGAACATTTGATGGCGGATTTCGGCGGGCGTTCCACGGAATATGCCAATGGTTGGTTGAACCCGCGTTACGCCATAGCCGATCGTTACCAATGGACCATCACGGGCGACTTCTGCCCGCCCTTGGTGCCGACACCGGCCAGCGACCCGAATGCCCGCACAGCTCCGAACTCGGCTTTGAATCCGCAAAGCTATGCCAATCGCGACTACCGCATGAAGGCGAGCATTTTGTGGGACTATGAAATGATACAAGGCTTGATGGATAGAAAAGAAACCGGATGGGTACCCTTCATCTACAAGACCTGGGCGGTGGAAAATTACGAAATCAACGGGCAGTATTACACCACCTACGAAACCGACCGTTGCTGGACCGGGTACGTGTGGCGCAAGTTCGTGCGTAATTACGCCGGGCAGACTGCACATGAAGGTGATTACAACTGGCCGGTGATGCGCTTGGCCGATGTGTACTTGATGTATGCCGAAGCTGTGAACTTCGCCAACCTGGAGGATCAGAAACCTTATGCGATTGAGTTGGTCAACCGGGTGCGCCACCGGGGCAATCTGCCGCCCTTGGCTGCCGACAAGACCGGTACGCAGGATGCCTTTTTCGATGCCATCAACCAGGAACGTATTGTGGAACTGCTGGCGGAAGGGCATCGCATGTTTGACTTGCGCCGTTGGAGGTTGATTGAAGAGTCGTTCTGCGGCCCGGGCGATGCGACGGGTTATGTCATCCGCGACACGTGGGGCAATCCCATCAGCGGTTTCAGCACGAACGGTACGATTTTCCAAAACTCGACCAACCGTGCATACGAGCAGTGTTACATTTTCCAAATACCGGAAAGCGAGCGTAACCGCAACCCGAACCTCACGCAGAACACGCCGTGGATGTAGTGGTATGTTATATTATAAATGTGTATAATGAATAAAACAATGCATAACATGAAGAAATGTCTTAAAATAGGCCTGTTCGCCATGTTGGCGGTGGCCATGACGAGTTGCTTGTACAGCGACTTCCCGATAGATGAAGACGGGTTGCTGATAACCAATCGGAGCGAATGCTATGTGAGCCGCCTTACCTTGTTGGGAACGGACTTGCAGTCCATGCACTACAATTTTGAGGATGCCGTGATCGACACGGTAGCTTGCACCATTCAGGTACGGTTGAAGTATGGAGCTGATTTGAAGAATGTGTATCCCCAGTTTTCCCTGGTGACTGACGCTAAACTTGAGCCCAAGGTGACGGGTTTCACGGACTTTTCGGATTACAAAACCAATCCGCCGAAGTACACGGTCATTTCAGGCAACCGCAAGGTGAGGAAAACATATACCATTTACATTCAGGAAATGGATTTTATACCTTATTAAGTAAAAGTCAATTATGGTTATGAATAGAATGAAAAATATCATTGGTGCGTCGTTGTTAGCCTTGTTCGTGTGGGGCTTTGCTTCGTGCCAGCATGAAGAAGAAAACCTGACATTCGGCAACAAGTGTATCAAGCGCAGTCTGGGACCGAATGTGTGGAGCACTCAGATGGAATTTGCCTATGCCATGGCCATTCGACCTGAATTGGGCAACCTGGTGGAAGCTAAGGTGGAAGCCAGTATTCCTGGGGCGGAAGGCACGTTGCTTGAAAATCAGTCGTGGTATGCCAAGCTGGACGGCATGGATACGGCCATCGTGGTGGGCGAACCCTGTGTGACCGAGGGAACGCTTTCCACGGTGAAATTCAACCGGGACACCTGCGCATCCACGTTGCGGTATTATTATACCATCCCCGAGGAAGCCAAAGGAAAAGAAGTGTCGTTCACTTTTTCGGCCAAGGCCAGCAACGGCGAAACAGTTTCCATGCAGATGGGACCCTACACTGTGGCTTCCATGGACATGAAACTGGACATCGCCTTGGGAGGCCCTGTAAGCTATATCTCCATCGAGGACATGGCTGCCTATACGGCGGCGGAGGCTGCGACCATGCCGGAGAAAATAGACTTGGTGTATTTCTTTGAAAGTTATACACTGGCAGAAGTTGAAGGCTATGATCAGGGTGTTGCGTTTAATCATGCCTTTGTGGCACCGGCTGCCGATGCCGAGAAATTTCTACCGGACATCAAGTTGCCTGCCGGGGTAAATCGTAATACCAAAATCCGGGATGTGGGCATTAAGGATGCTCATCTGGCACGCCTGCATTTGAAGGATTCCCCCGAGGCACAGCCGGCCATCTTTATCGATGATATCGATTTGCGCGATATGGACATGAGCACGATGCCCAATTATGCACTCGACTTGATTACTAACGATGGCATGTTCATCGAAACGCAGGACGGCAAGTACAAGGCATATATCTACATCAACTCTGCTCGTACTGGGCGTGTGGGTGCTACCATCAGCATGAAGCGTTACACCATGTATTGATTTCTTGATAAAATGAAGAAAGGCGGGTAGTGGCGAGGACGTTTTTCCCAATGCTACCCGCCTTTAGAAAAATCAGACGAAACGGTTTGTGCCTGGCGGCAAATCCCTATTTCTATGTGTGACGGTTGCTTTTTATTTAAGTGTAAGTTCTATGAAAATACAATGTAATGAAGTTGTGATTTTTATTGTTGTGTCGGTGGTTGGTCTGTTCTGCTCGTGTGCTGATTTCTTGAATCAGCCATCACGAGTAGATCTTCCAAGTTCAGCCTTTTGGCAGGATGTGAATGATGCCGAGTATGCGTTAAATGGTGCTGTGGCGGACATTCGTTACTTGTTTGACCGGGACTATTACTTGGAGGCCATGGGTGAGTATGTGAATGTGTCCGGTAATGTGTTGCAAAATACGGCTAATAACGAAGACCCGTCCGAGGCATTGAGGAACGGTGCTGCTTATGATGGTTTTTATGAATTGTATCCCTCTGGTTATGGTGGAAAATTTGCTAACATGTACCGTTATTGCTATGGAGGAATCAACAGGTGCAACTATGTGATTGATGGCATTCAGAAGATGATAGCTCAAGGGCAAACAGAGACTGATGAGAAGAAGTTAAACGAGTTCATTGGTGAAGCCAAGTTGTTCCGGGCGCTTATTTACCTGCGGCTCATTTCCATGTGGGGCGATGTGCCTTATATAGATGAGCGCATCATGTACAAAGAAGATGTGGAACATTTGTACCGTACTCCTATCGCCACCATTAAGGACTCGTTGGTGTCCGACCTTACGGACGCATTCAACAAACTGCCGGAAAAAGCATCCAAGTCCGGGCGCATGACCAAGGCTGCGGCATTGGGCTTGCGGGGCAAGGTGCAGCTGTATTGGGCCAGTTGGAACAAGTTCGGTTGGCCGGAGCTGGCCGGCTTTATGCCCGATGCCCAGGAAGCCCAGGAGGCGTATGAAGCGGCGGCATCCGACTTCCGTCACGTGATAGACGATTACGGGCTGACTTTGTTCCGCAACGGTGAGCCGGGTGACTGCGACTCGTTGGGTCGGGCGGAAATCCTCCCGAACTACTTCTATCTGTTCCTCCCGACGGCAAATGGCGACCCGGAATTCATCATCGCTTTCAATCATGGAAGTACGGGTACTTCCCAAGGCGAGAAATTGATGCGGGATCTTGCAGGGCGTTCTGTGGAATATTCCCAAGGGTGGTTGAGTCCGCGTTATGCTTTAGCCGACCGTTATCAGTCCACCATTACGGGCGATTTCTGCGAACCGCTGGTGCCCATGTCGGCTGGCGAGCCGGATGCTCGAACGGCCAAGAACTCGGCATTGAATCCGCAAAGCTATGCGAACCGCGATTACCGCATGAAAGCCAGTATGCTGTGGGATTATGAAATGATTCAAGGCTTGATGGACAAGAAAGAAACAGGGTGGGTTCCCTTCATCTACAAGACTTGGGGTGTGGAAAACTTCGAAATAAATGGCGAATATTACACTACTTATGAAACTGGTATTTGGACTGGTTATGCGTTCCGTAAGTTTATACGCAACTATGGCGGGCAGGGGAGAGATGACGGTGATTTCAATTGGCCGGTCATGCGCCTGGCCGATGTGTACTTGATGTATGCGGAGGCGGTCAACTTTGCCAACCTCGAAAGCGAAAAACCTTATGCCGTCGAATTGGTCAACCGGGTACGCCATCGGGGCAATCTGCCGCCTTTGACAGCCGATAAGACGGGTACGCAGGATGCTTTTTTCGATGCAATCAACCAGGAACGCATTGTGGAATTGTTTGCCGAAGGGCATCGTATGTTTGACTTGCGTCGTTGGCGGTTGATAGAGGAATCATTCTGTGGTCCGGGCGACCCCACTGGCTACGTCATCCGCGACACGTGGGGTAACCCTATCAGTGGCTTCAGCACGAACGGTACGATTTTCCAGAATGCCACTGACCTTTCGTATGAGCAGTGCTATATCTTTCAGATACCGGAAAGTGAGCGCAATCGTAACTCGAACCTCACACAGAACAAGCCTTGGATGTAGTAGCATCACTACAGCCAATGAAGTTAATGATTTAATGGTAAATAGCAAGGAGGACGGGCAGTAGTGAAAATGGGCAAGGCCACTTTTAATGCTGCCCGTTTCTTTGTTTGGATTTTAAAGGTTATCAATTATGATGAGACACATTTGGTTCTTATGGATTGCCTTGGCGGGCTGTGCTTGCAGTGCCGGGCGCGTTAGTCACAACCACGCCATGCACCCCGACTGGCAGGTGGCATTCGTGCAGGAGCAGGTAGGGCAAGGGCATGAGCCTTATGCTGCGGCTTACGGGCAGTTGCTGCATTACGCCGACTCGGTACAAGGGCAACGACATCACGCCTTGGCTGACTTTTCCGTACCAGGTTTTTACGTTAAGCCCGAGGAGCACCGTGCCAATTCGCTGGCTATCCAGCAGGATGCTTTTGCCGCTTATTGTTGTGCCCTGGCCTATCGCCTTTCCGGCGAGCGGCGGTATGGCGAGAAAGCCCTGTATTTCCTGAATGCCTGGGCTGCGGTCAACAAGCGGTACTCCGAGCACGACGGGGTGTTGGTGATGGCCTACTCCGGGTCGGGCTTGCTCATGGCGGCAGAGCTGATGTCGGACACGAGGCTGTGGTCGGCCGAGGAGCAGGCCGTGTTCCGCGACTGGGTGCTGTCCGTGTACCGGCCTGCGGTGAACGAGATACGGGTACACAAGAACAATTGGGCGGATTGGGGGCGTTTCGGCTCGTTGCTGGCGGCCTCTTATCTGAACGACACGGCGGAGGTGACCGCGAACGTGCGGCTGATAAAGTCGGAATTGTCCCGCAAAATCGCATCGGATGGCAGTATGCCCGAGGAAACGCGGCGTGGTGCCAATGGAATATGGTACACCTATTTCTCTCTTGCGCCCATGACCGCCGCTTGCTGGCTGGTCTACAATCTGACGGGGGAAAATATTTTTGTGCAGGAGCAGGACGGCGTGTCCATTCGGGCGGCGTTGGACTATCTGCTGTATTACGAGCAGCATCCCGACGAATGGCCTTGGCACGGGCATCCGAACACGGGTTGCGACGATTGCTGGCCGGAAGACTTGTTCGAGGCCATGCAGGGCATTTACGGCGATAAGGCATACCGGGACTTCGTGGTGCCAGGTCGCCCGCATATATACCCCAAGCACCATTTTGCGTGGGTATTCCCCACGTTGATGCCTGCGTTGCTGCGATGAAGTTATCTCATTCTCGGGATGAAGTCTTGTGTTTTTTTGCATGAAGTTATCGTCTCACCCAGGTGGAACAGGTGTCTCACCCGGGTGGAACAGGTGTCTCACCTAGGTGGAACACCTGTTCCACCTGGGTGAGACGATAACTTTGTCCTCATAAGTACACGACTTGATGCGGGGAAAGCGACGACTGTGTGCCTGTGCGTCCGCGATTGTGCGGACCGGGTGTTGATGTATGATTTGTAAAAATGATAAAGTAAGTATATGAAACGAAATGGAATGACGCATCTTGGAGCGGCCTTGCTGCTGTGTGTCGGCTTGTGCCTCGCCTCGTGCGGACGAAAGCCGGAGCAACAGGTGGCGGGGTATTTGTATGAACCGTTTGTCCACCCTGGCATGTTCCAAGGGCAGGAAGATTTGGAGTTTGTGAAGGCGCGCATACAGGCCGGGGACGAACCTTGGCTGTCGGCCTTCGAGCGGCTGAAGGCGGAGACGGACACCAGCCACGTCCCGCAAGCTTGCAGCTACGTGTCGGTCGGAGCTTATGGTGCCGATAGCAGAGGTGGCAAGGAGTTTTCTGCCGATTCGAAGTATGCCTACGCCTGTGCCTGGCTATGGTGCGTGACGGGCGAACGGGTCTATGCCGAGCAGGCTATAAGAACTTTAAATGCGTGGTCCGGCAAGTTGTGGGGGTTGGACGGCAATAATGCCAAGCTGAACGTGGGCTTGTTCGGGCAATACTACCTGAACGCGGCGGAACTGCTGCGGTGCACCGATGCCGGTTGGCGGCAGGAGGACGTGGAGCAGTTCGAACGCATGTTGCGTACGGTGTACTATCCCACCATCCGGGATTTCTTCACCGAAGCCAACGGCAACTGGGATGCCTCGATGATATGCACCATGATGTGCATGGGCGTGTTCCTGGAAGACCATGACATGTTCAACAGGGCGGTGGAACGCTTCTACCGGGGCAATGGCAACGGCGGCATCACGCGCTACATCTATCCGGGCGGGCAATGCCAGGAGACGACGCGCGACTGGGACCATGTGCAACTCGGTTTGGGCGAGTTGTCGCGGGCAGCCCAGGTGGCCTGGACGCAAGGGCTCGACTTCTATTCGGTGGCCGATGACCGGATGGCGCAGGGGTTCGAGTATGCCGCCCGTTTCCTGTCGGGTGTCAAGGTGTCGGCCTGGGGCGACATATCCAGCCGTGAGAAGGACGCGGTACGCGACATCTACCATTCCCTATACAATCACTATGTGCGCGTCAAGGGGATGGAACTGCCCTATACCAGGCAGATGAGGGACAGGTGGATGGACTCGACCTCCCTGTCGATGCTTTCGGCGGCGAGGCTTTCCGACGGACAACCGCTGTCGCCGTCCCTGCGCAAGTTGCAGGCCGCTTGTTTAGTGAAGCCTTCGCAGATAGGAGCATTGCCGGTGGGCGGCGAGGTGCGCGAGCGGGCCATTGTGCTGAGGCCGGGTGATGACATACAGCGTGCGGTAGACTTGGCTGCGGGTCGTTGGGTCATGCTGGGCGAGGGGGTCCACGTGTTGCGCGAGCCTTTGCGTCTGCCGTCGGGGGCGCGCCTGGCGGGCGAGGGGAGGCTATCGGTGTTGATGCTTGCGCCGGACTGCACCGGCCCGACGGTAATAAACCGGGATAGCAATATGAGCGATGTCATCATTCGCAGTTTGTTGATAGAAGGTGCTACGAAGCCTGGGACAGGCTTTGACCCCAACTATGAACGCAGCGGACGGTTGTATGGCAATGCACCCAGCCGCGAGGGCATCGTATTCCTGTCCGACTCGCCCGGCTGCATGAAAGACATCCGGTTGGAAAACTTGACCATCCAGAATTTCACGAAAAACGGGGCAGTGATATCCGGGGCATCCGATGTGCTTGTGTCACGTTGCGACTTTGACAACAACGGTTCGGCGGTTGTGCCCGGACCCCACTTTCACCACAATTTGCGTTTGGCCCATGTGCAGGGTGCCGAGGTGTCGGACAGTCGTTTCGATTCCTCCCTGTGGGGACATGGGGTGGAGGTGTCCTGTTCGTCCTGCGTGTCGGTTGTCAGGAATGAGCTTGCGCGGAATGCCTTGTGCGGCATTTATTGCGCTGACACGCAGAAAGTCCTGATAGAGGCTAATTGGATAGAAGGCAACGATGCGTCCGGCATCAAGTTGGACAGGCTGATGGACGGGTGTTTCGATGTGCAGGTCAGTTGTAACAAGATACAATACAATGACGGGTATGCGGTGGAGTGGTCAGGAGATGACGAGCCTGTTGTTGCCACCGATAACGTTATCGTGCATAATTTATATGAATAGATTCTGTTTTAGGAAAAAGCATAGAAATTGTTGAAACTGATGGGGATGATGTCACGTGAGACGCGATGGATTTCATCTCAATTCACGTGGTAAACCGTCTAGTCCCCTGGCATAAAGTTTCTACATTCATTGGCATGAAGTTATCGTCCCACAGCCGTAGTACAAGTGACCACGGCTGTGGGACGATAATTTTTCTCTCATCCCTGCACGACTATCCCATAAGGCGAGGCCAGGATGGAATTAGGTGGTACGCACGCTTGCCTCGTCTTTTTATGAAAGAAATCCATCATCTTCCATTTTTGCTTCGCCCCAGCACTTTTATGAAATGTGGTCATGGTTTTTCCCTTTTCTGCTGGGATGTTTTCCGATTTGTAGGCAGTAAAACTTTTGCTGAGAAATGAGAAAACATCCCCGTACAAATCGGAAAAACCGGGCGGAGAACTGTCTGTTTTTTTACTAGTCATTGTAAAATTATTTGACAATTCGGAGGCGGGAAGGATGTACTGCTTGTTAATAATTAACAAGTTGCGTATTTGGCACAGAAATGGCTCGTGTTTTGACGTAATGAAAGGTCTATGATGAAGCAGCAGTTTCTTATTTTATTCTTGGTGGTCTCCGCTCCTATGCTGGCTCAACCCAAGGACTGGACGCTCGATGCGTGCATGCGCTACGCTATAGAGCACAATCCGGCACGGGGCAAGCAGCTGTCGCAAAACGAGATTTACCGTATCGACCAGCAGGAGAGCGCAGCTCGCTTCCTGCCTACGCTGAGCTTAGGCGTGAATGCCACGCTGGGGGTGGAGCGCACACTGGTGAAAGACGGAGCAGACTACGCGTATGTGGATGTCAACTCCTTGTCCAACAATTACGGCGTGTACTCATCGCTCACGTTGTTCAACGGATTTGCCAACTTGAACCGTGCGAGGATAGCCAAGGTCAACCGCCTGCGGGGCGCGGACGAGTTGCAGGACGTGGAGGACATGGTGGCATTCGAAACCATGGAACTGTATTTCAATGTGCAGTATTATTTAGGCACGGTACGATTGGCGCAGGAGCAACTGGCCGAGAGCGAGAAACAGTTGCGGCAGGCGAAACGCATGGAGGAAGTGGGGCTGAAGTCGCCACCTGACGTAGCCGAGATACAAGCACAGGAAGCGCAATGCCGCTTTGACCTGGTGCAGCAGGAGAACCTGTTGCGGCTGGAGATCATCAAGTTGAAGGAAAAGATGAATTTTCCTTTGGACTCCAGCTTGCAGGTGGCTCGCTGCGACACTCCCGTGGTGGCCGGGCGCAGTCTTGAGAGTGCCATGGAAGTATATCAGCAGGCCCTCGTTTCGTTGCCCAAGATTGCCGCGTTGGACAAGTCGTTGCGGGCTGTCGAGCTGGAATACAAGCTGCAACGTAGCCAGGCCATGCCGAGCCTCACCCTGCAAGGCGGTTACACCACCGATTATGCCCGCCTGCTCGACGGGGGCGAGTACGACCCTTATATGCAGCAGTTGCGCGACCGCTTGGGCTACTACGTTACCGCATCGGTCAGCATCCCGCTGTTCAATCGGTTGGGAGCCTCGTCGGCCATCCGCCGCAGCAAGCAGCAACTGCGCATCGCCCGCTACGAGCGGGAAGAAACTTTGCGGCAGATATACAGCGAGATAGAGCAGGCCGTAGCCGATGTCAACGGCATGGTGGCGCAATACGAACATGCCGTGAAGCGCACCGAATCCATGCAGGCCGCCCACCAGGTCAACTTGCGAAAATTCGAGGAGGGGCTTATCAACGGCATCGAACTGAACACAAGTGCCAACCGCCTGCTGGAGTCGAAGGTGGAGGAACTATACACCGCCCTGCAATACCAGTTGAAACAACGCTTGCTGGAGTACTACAAAGGCGGGAGGATAGTGAATAGTGATTAATGTTTAATGTTTAACGATTAGTGATTAGTGATTAACGATTAGTATCGCGTCTTCCATCCACTTACTCGTTTACTTGTTTACTTTGTCAACTCGTTTACTTATAAATATGGATATTATCTTAGAAAAAAAGAAAGGCATCCGGCGCAAGCATGTCCCGTACATCGTGGCGGGGGTGATGGTGTTGGTCGGGGCGGGGTGGCTGGCGTTTGGCAACCATACGTCCAAGTACAAAACCGACCGCGACAGGCTGACGATAGCTCCCGTGACGCGGGGTGAATTCAATGATTACATCCGCGTGAACGGGCAGGTGCAGCCCATCAACACTGTTTACTTGAGTGCCATCGAGGGCGGTACGGTGGCCGAGAAGGTGGTGGAGGAGGGTGTCATGGTGCGACGCGGCGATGTCATCGTGCGGCTGGTGAACCCCATGCTCAGCCTTACCATATTGGACAGCGAGGCGCAGCTGGCCGAGAAGCAGAACTTCCTGCGCAACACGCAAGTGACCATGGAGCAGGAGAAGCTTAACCTGCGCAAGGAAAAGCTGCAACTGGACCTCGACGTGGAGCGCAAGCGGCGCAAAAGCGTGCAATATGCCAGTCTCTATGCCGAGCGGCTGGTGTCCGAGGAAGAATATCTGCAAGCCGCCGAGGACTACGAATTTGCCGTGAAAGAGCGTGACCTGGTGATGGAACGCCAGCGGCAGGACTCCATTTACCGCAGCATCCAGGTGCAACAGATGGAGGAAAGCCTGGCCAACATCCGCAAGAACCTCGTGTTGCAGCGCCAGCGCATCGGTAACCTCGACATCAAGTCGCCCGTGGACGGGCAGCTGGGTTTGCTCAACGTGGAGATCGGGCAATCCGTGGGCAGCGGTACGCAGATAGGGCAGGTGAGCGTGCTGTCCGACTTCAAGATTGAAGCGATGATAGACGAGCACTACATCGACCGCGTGCGGGCAGGACTCGATGCCACCTTCGAGCGGCAGGACCGCCAGTTCGACTTGCGGGTGCGCAAAGTGTACCCCGAGGTGCGCGACAAGCAGTTCAAGACCGACTTCGTATTTGCTGGCGAACGTCCCGACAACATCCGCGCGGGGCAGACCTACTACATCAACCTGCAACTGGGTCAGCCAGCCGATGCCGTGCTTATCCCTCGGGGGGCGTTTTACCAGAACACCGGCGGGCAGTGGATATACGTGCTTACCCCCGATGGCGGGCGGGCCGTGCGCCGCAACATCCGCATCGGGCGACAGAACCCGCTCTACTACGAGGTGCTCGACGGCCTGCAACCTGGCGAACAAGTCGTGGTGTCGGCCTACGACCAATACGGCGAGGCGGAGGAACTGGTGATACAGAGGTAAGGGAAGCCTCCCCAAGCCCCTCCCAAGGAGGGGATGTAGAGAAGTCAGAAGTCAGAAATCAGTAATTTAAGAACAAACACGCCCAAGCCCCCTTTAGGGGGTTGGGGGTAAACAACCAATAAACATGAACTATCTTTTTCGCAATTTCGGTTCGGTGCTACGCCAGTTCACCACGTCTTCCATTATTAATATAGTAGGGCTGTCAGTAGCCTTGCTGGTGTTTTTCGTGGTACTGATACAGGTGCACTACGACCTCACGTATGACAGGGGGTACAAGAATGCCGACAGGATAGCGCAATTTTACGTGGACTTCGGGCGGGACAGCTGGGTGACGCTGGACTATGTGAACCAGCAAGACCCGTTCGAAACGCAGCAAAAAGTGCCGGAGCTGAAAAGCTTGTGTTTGGTCAGTGGCATTGGTAATGGCGAAACCGCCATCGACTTGAATGCGGAGGGCGGAATGCCCCAAACGTTCCAGGTGAATGTGAGGCAAACTAACCCGGGTTTCTTCGCCGTGTTCACCCCGGAGATTGTGCGGGGCGACACCACCCGCCTGCTCGATGAACCAGGCCGTGCCTTGATTTCCGAGAAAACGGCGGAAAGGCTCTTCGGCCAGGACGACCCCATCGGGAAGGTACTTTATGCACACGACGGCACGGAGCAGTGGGTGGTGCAGGCCGTGTACCGAGACTTCCCTGCCAATTCCTCATTGGAGAATGGCATTTATACTTACTTGAAAGAGCGGCCACGTGGCAGTTGGGGGTGCAAAGCCTATTTCCTCGTGGATACCGACTTGAAAGCACTTCAGGAAAAAATCAATTCCGAAGAAGTGAGAGGCAAAGAAGCAGCTGAGAGATTGAGGGAAAAGTCGGATGAGGGTTATATGGAACTTTGCCTGACCCGGCTGAATGACCATTACCACATGGACCAGTTGTACCAGAAGGAGACCAACATGGCCAAGCTCATCGGGCTGTTCGGGCTGCTGGTCGTGCTCATTGCCGTGATGGGGGTGTACGGGCTGATTGTGTTCACCACGAAGCAAAAGGCAAAGGAAATCGCCATCCGCAAGGTCAACGGCTCGTCCGTGCGCGAAATCCTGCTCATGCTCAACCGCAACGTGCTGTCGCTGCTGGGCGTGGCCTTCGTCATAGCCGTGCCGGTGGCCTATTACTTCATCCAGCGTTGGCTGGAGAACTTCGCCTATCAAACGCCAGTGCATGCCTGGGTGTTCCTGCTCGGCGGATTGGTGGTACTGGCCATCACGCTGGCCACCGTGAGCGGGCAAAGCTACCGCTCGGCCACCGCCAACCCCACCCGGGCGTTGAACAAGGAGTGACTATGAGCTACGAGTTACAAGTGGTAAAAAAGGAAACTCCCTTATGGAGTTGACACCTCCACATCTGCGCCCATCTGCGCAATCTGCGGGAAACAACAACAGGAAACAGCAAAAACAATTATCAAAACATAACATCATGATTGAAATCAAAAACTTACGGAAAGTCTTCCGCACGGAAGAAGTGGAAACGGTGGCATTGAACGATGTGTCCCTGCACGTGAACGACGGGGAGTTCATCGCCATCATGGGGCCTTCGGGCTGTGGCAAGTCCACCTTGCTCAACATACTCGGCTTGCTGGACAACCCCACGTCGGGCGAATATTACCTGGCCGGGCGCGAGGTGGGGCACCTGAAGGAGAAGGAACGCACGCAGGCCCGCAAGGGCACCATCGGCTTCGTGTTCCAAAGTTTCAACCTCATTGAGGAGATGACGGTGTTCGAAAACGTGGAACTGCCCCTCATCTACATGAAGATAGGCAAGGCCGAACGCCGCCGGCGGGTGGACGAGGCCCTGCGCCGAATGAGCATCGGCCACCGGGCGCAGCACTTCCCCAACCAGCTTTCGGGCGGGCAACAGCAGCGTGTGGCCATCGCCCGGGCTGTGGTGGCACAGCCCAAGCTCATCCTGGCCGATGAACCCACCGGCAACCTCGACTCGAAAAACGGCCGCGACGTGATGGACCTGCTCTCCGAGCTGAACCGCGAGGGGACCACCATCGTCATGGTGACCCACTCGCAGCACGACGCGTCGTTTGCCCACCGCATTGTCAACCTGTTCGACGGGCAAATCGTCGCCGAGGTGCAAAGCCGCATGTGATTGGGACACATAGCGCACATAGTTGGATATAGGGTGAGCGCACATAGTTTGCCCCGACATGCCGGTGCCGGGATGAAGTAACTACATGTGCAATGTGCCCCCCCTTTTTTCGTTAATCTTTCATGTATCAGAACAATGAAACAATTCATCCGAAACTTCCGGAAGCAGAAAGCCGTGGGCGTGCTGAACATTGCCAGCTTGTCGCTGGGCATCATGGTGGCGTTGGTGGTGGGGCTGTGGGCCATCAACGAGCTGAGCTTCGACAACTTCCACGCCAACAAGGAACACATCTACCGGGTCGTGACGCAAGTCAACTTGTCAGGAGAAAACACAAAAAACGGAAGTACTTTTAAGTTCCTCGGTGAAATAGTCCAAGACCGCATTCCGCAGGTGAAGGCAGTTTGCCGAACCATGGATTATTGGCAGAGCGACATCCGGGTTGATGGCCGCCTATATCCAAGTACCAATATTTGTGTGGTTGATGCGAACTTTTTCACCCTTTTCTCTTTTCGGTTAAAAGAAGGTGACCCGTCCTCCGTGTTGGCCGGGACACGGAGTGTGGTACTGAGCGAGTCTGCCGTCAAGCAATATTTTCCCGATAAAGCTCCGATGGGGCAGGCGTTCAGCATTGGCGGGAACGCATACACGGTGACCGGCATCATGGAGGACATGCCTGCCAACTCAAGTCTCGACATGGATGTGCTGTGCAATATAGACGCATTGCCGAGTGGTTGGGATGGGTCGGACGTGTTCATGACTTTTTTGGACATTCCCAATGCAGCCGACGTGCCCTTTGTAACTCGTGAAATAAACGATATCCTAAAAGACTTTTTGGAAGAAATGACGGCCAATATCGAGATGGAGTTGTTATTGGAGCCACTGCCGGAAATGCATTTCAGTACAGGTTTTATAGGAAATGATGTCCCTCACAAAGGCGACAGGACCATGACCTTGGTCTTCGTGCTGGTGGCCGTGGTCATCCTCGTCATCGCGTGCATCAATTTCACCAACCTGTTCGTCTCCACCTCGTTCATGCGGGCACGCACCATCGGCATCAAGAAAGCGTTGGGCGGAGGCCGGGGGCGGCTGGTGCGCGAGTTCTACGGCGAGACGGCTCTGTACGTGTTGCTGGCCGTGGGGATAGGTGTGCTGCTGGCTTGTGTGGCCTTGCCCGTGTTCAACGGCTACACGCAGTCCGAGGTGGGTATTGACCCCGCCTCGCCCCGGTTGTACCTGTTCCTGGGCGGGCTGTTCGTGTTCACGGTGGCCGTGGCAGGCACGTTCCCCGCCTGCTACCTCACGCGCTTCGACCCGGTGGAGAACACTTTCGGGCGGGTCCGGGGGGCACGCGTTTCCCTGTTCCAAAAGGCGTTGCTCGTGTTGCAGTTCGCAGCCTCCATCGCGCTGCTCCTGGTGGTGACGTTCATGTACCGCCAAGTGGACTACATGATAAGCCGGGACTTGGGCTTCGACAAGGAAAACGTGGTGTACGTCCACAGCCGGGGCAGCTTCGGGGCAAACTTCGACACCTTCCGGGACGAGATGATGCGCAACCCCGTAATTACAGACGTGACAAAGAAGCTGGGCTTGACTGATGAATGGATGCAGGGCATGAATGTCTCGAAAGAGCGGGAAGGTGAATCTGTGCTGACGGAAATCTGCCATGTGTGGAGCAATTACTTTGACTTCATGGGGCTGGACATCGTGCAAGGCGAAAATCCATTCTACTTGGAAAGCCGCGACACAATTCCGTCTGTAGTAGTCAACGAGCGGGCGGTGGACTTGTTGCAACTGGGCGACCAACCGGTGGGGCAGATCATTTACAAGGGCAGCGAGCCAGTTGAAATCAAAGGTGTGGTGCGCGATGCGTGGCTGTATTCGTTTCATCAAGGCATTCACCCGCAAATATACGTCAAAATGAGACCTTGGGAATCCGATACCTACTTCTTCAAGGTGCAGGGCGACCCGCAGTCGGCCTTGGCCACCATCCGGCAGGAGTGGGAGCGGTGCAACCCCGAATACCCCTTTGAGTACCACTTTCTGGACGATACCTACGAGCAGCAATACCGCTCCGAGACCAACGCCGGGCGCGTGCTGGCATTCGCCATGGCCATCACGTTCCTCATCAGCGTGGCGGGGCTGTTTGCCATGGCGCATTACTCCACCCAGCGGCGTCGGCGCGAGATAGCCTTGCGCAAGGTCAACGGGGCCACCCTGCGCGACTTGCTGCTGTTGCTCAACCGCGACTTCCTGCTGTGGACGCTCGCAGCCTACGTGGTGGCCGTGCCCGTGTCTGTGCTGTTCATGCACCGGTGGCTGCAATCGTTTGCCGTGCAAGCCCCGCTGGCGGTGTGGGTGTTCCTGCTCGTGGGGGTGTGCGCCTTTGCCGTCACCCTGCTCACCACCAGCGTGCAGACGTGGCGGGTGGCCTGCGCCAACCCGGTGGAGACGCTGAAGGCGGAATGAGCCTGAAGGGCTGTATGCACCTGCGCCTCATCCAGCTATCGCGCATCCATGCGCTTGATTTTCCCAAATGATGAGCAGATGTTTTCCAAAACGTGAGCGGATGTTTCCCCGAATGTGAGCAGATGTTTTCCCAAACTTGTGGGCGGAAGTTGGGAAAATCATGCTGCCAAATTGGAGAAAACATGCCAAGGAAATGGAAAAAGGATGCTTGTCCTCATGCCAAACTCATGTGTTGTACAGGAAGCCTTGGGGGAGGTTTTCATCCGTTACTGCGCAGCCGGATTTCCGTTGGTACGCGGCTGAAATTCCGTACGTGCGGAAAAATATTTTGTGAATATCAGCATATCGCCGATTACCTCACCCCTCCAGCGTGATGCGGAAGGTGGTGTAGCCGTCGGGCGAAAGGTGGTGCTGCAGCGTGCCGCCGTGCAGCAGCAGGATGTAGCGCGACACGCTCAGCCCGACACCCGAACCGGCGGGCTTGGTGGTGAAGAAAGGGATGAACATGTTGGCCAGCACGTCGGCGGAGATGGGGCTGCCGTTGTCGGCCACGTCGATGGTGGCCGAGCCGTCGGCCTTCGCCTCCAGCCGGATGCGGATGCGCTTGTCCGCCGTGGGGTAGGGGGCTTCCATCGCGTTCTTCAACAGGTTGACCAGCACCCGCATCAGCAGGTTGCGGTCGGCCATGAGGTGAGCGTCCTCCCCGGCCTGCCACGTGAGGGCGATGCCGCCCTGGAGCAAGGCCGGTTCGTGCAGCTTGACCAGCTGCTCTATCAACTCCCGCCCCTCGATGCGCTCCTTGCGGGGCCGGGGGATGGAGGTGAACTGGCGGTACGACTCTACGAAGGTGAGCAGCCCCGAGGCCGTGGTTTGGATGGTTTCGAACGCTTCGATGGTGTTCGCCCGCAGCTGTTCCGGGGTGCTGTCCGCGTCCCGGTACAGGGAGAGCAAGGTCTCGCTCAACGAGCTGACCGGAGCAATGGAGTTCATGATTTCGTGCGTGAGCACCCGGATGAGGCGTATCCACGATTCGGTTTCCTTGTTTTCCAAGGCGTTGCCGATGTTGTTCAGCGTGAATACCCGCATCAGCCCGCGCTTCAGCCTGATGTGGGACACGCTGAGGCTGATTTGCTTCACTTCGCGCTCGTTGGGCACGGCTATCTGCACGTTGTCGCCAGGTTGCAGGCCTTGGAACAGGTCAGGCAAATGTTCGTCCACCGCCCGCAGTTGGTTGACGTGGGTGAACACGGGCAGGCCGAAGAGGGCTTGCGCCGAGTGGTTGGAGCGTTGCACCACGCCCCGGTCGTCCAGGATGAGCACGCCGGTGGACACGCTCTCGATGATGAGGCTCAGGAACTTTTCATTCTCTACCACTTCCTTGCGGGCGTTGGCCAGCACGTCCTTGATGCGGTTCAGCGTGGCGTTGAATTCCTTTTCGCGGGCGGAAAAGCGGCCTTCGGAGAAGTGGAACGAGTAGTCGCCGTTGTCCAGCGTGTTGAGCAGGAATACCAGGTTTTGGTTGAAACGCCGGTAATGCCTGTGGAGTGCCAGGATGGTGGCCGCCGCCGCCACTCCGCAGACAACGGCATGGACGTACCGTCCGGTCAGCACGAGCCAGGTGGCAGCCGCCACCTCCGCAACCAGCAGGAAGGTGAGCAGCGTGAGCTTGTATTGGATGGACTTGAACAATTAACGATTAGTGATTAACGATTAGTGATTAACGATTAGTGATTAACGATTAGTGATTAACGATTAGTGATTAACGATTAGTGATTAACG
>CALUML010000012.1 GCA_944321745.1 uncultured Bacteroidales bacterium | reverse complement strand
AGCCGCCCGGTGAAGCCCCCGAGCGAAGTATCATCCAAAATATACTTGAACAGGGAATTGCTGTGGCAGTTCGGCTTGTTGTGCAGGATGGAGGTGAAGTTATCCACCCGTTGCGCCTGGTCGCACAACGCCATGCCGCACAGCAAGGTTTCACAATGCTCGCCTTCCAGGGCTATTTCCACCAGGTTGCGGGTCATGCCGCTGTGCAGCGTCATGATGTTGGCCAGCACGTTTGAACCTTCCTGCTGCTCCACGAGCAAGGCCGAGAGGTTGGTGTTGCGGTCGTGCGTGCTTTCCAGCTTGTAATGCTCGTAGCAGGCCTGTTCGCCCACGAACACCTCCGTCAGCCGGTTGGCCAGGAAGCGCACCTCGTCCGCCGCATGGTCGCACACCAGCACTTGAGCTTTCGCGCCCCGCCCCAGCACCACCACGTTGTGGCTGTTGGCCATGAAGTCCACGTCCGAACGCATGATGTTCACTATCTGGATAGACTTGTCGAGCACCACCCCGTCGGGCACGTACACAAAGAAGCCATCCTGCGCAAAGGCCAGGTTGAACGCCAGGAGGCCGTCCTTTTTCTTGCCTGCGAGGCGGGCGTAATAGCGTTCCACCAGCGCAGGCTCGCGCTCCGCCACCTCCCGCAGACTGCCGACGATGACCCCTTCGGGCAGCGGGGCGGCGTTGCGGGCCGGGTAAAACGCATCGTTCACCACGAAATACAAATAGGAAGCAATGCCCGGCACACCGCACTTGAACGCCCGGTACGGGTCTGCCGGGATGGTCAGCCGGTTGATGTTCAATCCATAATCCACCGCCAACGGTTCGCGCAAGTCCGTGTACAGGTAATGCTCCTCGCGGTTGGTGGGGAAACCCAGCTGCTCGAACAAGGCAAACGCCTCGTCGCGGTAGCGGTTGAGCACCTCGGCGGAGTGCCGCTTGATGAGCGGCGAGTGCTGCTTGTACAAGTCAATATATTCCTTTTCCAGAGAACGTGATTGCATTTGCTTCGTTTTTAGTAGCTGTTCCTTTACTTATCTTTATATGTTGCTCTTTGGCGGTTCTAATGCTCCAACGCATCCCTTATTGTCTCCAAAATCCGGTCGGGATAGTTGAAGATGTCCTCGTTTTCAAATCTCAGCACCTTGATGCACATGCTACCAGATGTGCCGTTCGCCGTTGATCGTATTCCGCTCCTTGCGGTGTGAAATGCCCTGCCCCATCCAACTCGACAGCCAATCTATGCTTGGGGCAATAGAAATCCAGTACATAGTTGTCCACGCTGTACTGCCGGAGGAAACGTTCCCCCAACTGCTTATTTCTTATCAATGTCCATAAGAAAGCCTCCGCAGGTGTCATTTGCTTGCGCAATGCACGGCGACGGGGTTTCTGCAGCTGGGCATTCAAGCGGGTTGTCATCTATAACATTTATACATTGCGGAATGAGTAACTTCACTCTCCCCTTTTGATAAAGGGGAGTGGCTCAAAGAGCCGAGGGGTTAGATAAGGCTGCACGTTGTCTAACCCCTCCCCCTACGGGTACTCCCCTTTATCAAAAGGGGAGAGTGGAGATACCTCGTCCGCCATCAACACATTAGCACATTGGCATATCAGCACATTGCATCAGCCTTTCAACCAGTCGTATCCTTTTTCCTCCAGTTCGAGTGCCAGTTCCTTGCCGCCGGTCTTCACGATGCGGCCGTCGTAGAGCACGTGCACGAAGTCGGGCACGATGTAGTCCAACAGGCGCTGGTAGTGGGTGATGACGATGCTGGCGTTGTCCGGGCGTTTCAGCTTGTTCACCCCGCCGGCCACGATGCGCAGCGCATCGATGTCGAGGCCGGAGTCCGTCTCGTCCAGGATGGCCAGCCGGGGTTCGAGCATGGCCATCTGGAAAATCTCGTTGCGTTTCTTCTCGCCGCCGGAGAAGCCTTCATTCACCGAGCGGTTGGTCAGCTTGTTGTCCATCTCCACCAGTTCCTTCTTCTCGCGCATCATGCGGAGGAAGTCCGTGGCCGAGAGCGGCTCCAGGTTGCGGTACTTGCGTTGCTCGTTCACCGCCGTGCGCATGAAGTTGACCATGCTCACGCCCGGTATTTCCACCGGGTACTGGAAGCTGAGGAACACCCCTTCGCGGGCACGGTCCTCGGGCGGCAGGGCCAGCAGGTCCTTGCCCCGGAAGGTCGCCGAACCGCCCGTCACCACATAGCCGTCGCGACCCGTGAGCACCGAGGCCAGCGTGGACTTGCCCGCGCCGTTCGGCCCCATGATGGCGTGTACCTCGCCCTCGTTGACACGCAGGCTCAAGCCCTTGAGTATCTCCTTGCCGTTGATGGAGGCATGGAGGTCGGTTATCGTAAGAAGTTCTTTCATATGGGTAATGTTGTCTCTTTTTATATTTTTTGAAACACAATAGATACAAAAGTTCCCGTTTCCTCTCGATTGAGAAGAAAGTGGCACGCCTGCCACTTTGAAACAACTGCACGCAGTAGCACCGCATCTACTCTGCTGGCCCCGTTCTATTGTTTTCTTTCAAAAATCCTTGGCAAGGATTTTCTTCTTCTGAAAAGGTAACCTTATTTCCCTATTGCCTCTATTGTGTTTCAAATTTCTTTTATCCCACGCTGCCCTCCAGCGTAATCTGCAACAGCTTTTGTGCTTCGACGGCGAACTCCATGGGCAGCTTGTTGATGACTTCCTTGGCGTAGCCGTTCACGATCAGCCCCACGGCATCTTCGGTGGATATGCCGCGCTGGTTGCAGTAGAATATCTGGTCCTCGCTTATCTTGGAAGTGGTGGCCTCGTGTTCCACCACCGCCGTGTCGTTGTGCACGTCCATGTAGGGGAAGGTGTGCGCCCCGCAGCGGTCGCCCAGCAGCAGGCTGTCGCACTGCGAGAAGTTGCGCGCCCCTTCGGCGTTCTTGTTCACCCGCACCAGGCCGCGGTAGCTGTTCTGGCTGCGCCCGGCCGAGATGCCTTTGGAGAGGATGCGGCTGCGCGTGTTGCGCCCCAGGTGTATCATCTTCGTGCCGGTGTCGGCCTGCTGGTAGTTGTTGGTCACGGCCACCGAATAGAATTCGGCCGACGAGTTGTCGCCTTGCAGGATGCAGCTGGGATATTTCCACGTGATGGCCGAGCCGGTCTCCACCTGCGTCCACGACAGGCGGGCGTTGTCGCCCTTGCAGATGCCGCGCTTGGTCACGAAGTTGTAGATGCCGCCCTTGCCGTCCTTGTCGCCCGGATACCAGTTCTGCACCGTGGAGTACTTCACCTCGGCGTTCTTCATCACCACGATTTCCACGATGGCGGCGTGCAGCTGGTTCTCGTCGCGCATGGGGGCGGTGCAGCCTTCGAGGTAGGACACGTAGCTGTCCTCGTCGGCCACGATGAGCGTGCGCTCGAACTGCCCCGTGTTCATCGCGTTGATGCGGAAGTAGGTGGACAGCTCCATGGGGCAGCGCACCCCCTTGGGGATGTAGACGAACGACCCGTCGCTGAACACCGCGCTGTTGAGCGTGGCAAAGAAGTTGTCCGTGTAGGGCACCACCGAGCCGAGGTACTTCTGCACCAGGTCCGGGTGGTGCTCCACCGCCTCGCTGAACGAGCAGAAGATGATGCCCAGCTCGGCCAGCGTGTCCTTGAACGTGGTCTTGACGGACACGCTGTCCATCACCGCGTCCACCGCCATGCCCGACAGGGTCTTTTGTTCCTCCAGGGGGATACCCAGCTTGTCGAACGTCTTCAGTAATTCCGGATCCACCTCGTCGAGGCTCTGGGGGGCGTTCTTGCGGGGTGCGGCATAATATATAATGTCCTGGTAGTCGATGGGCGGGATGTCGAGGTGCGCCCAGCGGGGCATCTCCTGCGTGAGCCAATGGCGGTACGCCTTGAGGCGGAACTGGAGCAGCCACTCCGGCTCGTGCTTCTTGGCCGAGATGAGGCGGATGATGTCCTCGCTCAGCCCCTTGGGCAGCACGTCCGTCTCGATGTCGGTCGTGAAGCCGTACTTGTACTCCTCGTTCGTTATCTGGTCCAATATGTCTTCTGCCATACGTCGTCCTAATCACAAATTCCTTGCAAAGATACAAAAAAACATTTCCCCCTCCCCTTTCTTGCTTTTCCCCGGATGAATTTGTCGCTTTGTGCGGGGATGTTTCCTGTTTTGTGAGGAGGTGTTTTCCTTTTTGCCAGCAGATGTTTTCCCAATTGTGCTGAGACATTCTACTGCCCACAGTTATGGGTCGTACAGCTCACAGTTATGGGTCGTACGACCCACAGTTGTGGGTTATACAACCCATAACTGTGGGCAGTAGAATTTGTGCTCACGACAAGGAAAACATCTGCTCACAATCGGGAAAACATCTCAGCAGAAAGGTCAAAAAAAATCCCATCCTCTGCTGCGGTTTGGCACACTGTCGCGCTAACTTTGCAAGGTGATTTTTCTAAAGAAAGGAGAAATTATGAGGACAATCGAAGGCCACGATGTGAAAATCTTTACGGACCGTGTGGAGAACAGTGCCTTGGAACAAATAGCCCGCCTGCTTTCCATCGAAGTGTTCGGCGGTTGCAAAATCCGCATCATGCCCGACGTGCATGCCGGGGCGGGCTGCGTCATCGGCTTCACGGGCGACCTGGGCGAGCGGGTCATCCCCAACATCGTGGGGGTGGACATCGGCTGCGGCATCCAGGTGCAGCCATTCCGCAGCGCAGGCGGGGCGGACTTCCACGCACTGAACGAGTACATCCGTCGCGCCATCCCCTCGGGGCGGGATTGCCGGGGCGAGGCCCACTTGCCGTTGCCGCACAAATACATGGAAGATTACCGGGAAGCCAAGGAATTGCTGAAGCAGATGCTGTGCTACCGGGAACTGTCGGACGTGAAGCGGCTGCGCAACTCCATCGGCACGCTGGGCGGGGGCAACCACTTCATCGAGCTGGACCGCGACGGCTGCGGCATGTCCTATCTGGTGGTGCACACGGGTAGCCGCAACCTGGGCAAGCAGGTGGCGGAGCTTTACCAGAAACTGGCCGTGAAGTGCCAGTCGGGTTGGGACGAGCTGATGCTGGAGCAGAACCGCCTGATAGCCGAATACAAACAGGCAGGGCGGAAGTCGGAACTACAGGAGGCCATCCGCCAGCTGCACTGCTCGTTCAAGATGCGCCGCCCGGCCATCCCGCCCGACCTGTGCTATCTGGAAAAATCGTGCCGTGACTCCTACCTGCACGACATGCGGCTGTGCCAGCGGTGGGCGCAGATAAACCGCCGCCTGATAACGGGGCTCATCATGGACTGGATGACGGCGCAGGGATGGGTGGACATGGCCGAGGAGGAGTATGCCCCGCTGGCGTTCGAGAGCGTGCACAACTACATCGGCGACGACAACATCATCCGCAAGGGAGCCATCTCGGCACGCGAAGGGGAGAAGTGCATCATCCCGCTCAACATGCGCGACGGCTCGCTCATCTGCATCGGCCGGGGCAATGCGGACTGGAATTATTCCGCCCCTCACGGTGCCGGGCGCGTCATGAGCCGCAAGCAGGCGTTCGACAACATCAGCCTGGACGACTACCGCCGCTCCATGGACGGCATCTACAGCGAAAGCGTATCGGAGCAGACCAAGGACGAATCGCCCATGGTGTACAAGCCGAAAGACGAAATCATCGCCAACATCCGCGACACGGTGACGGTGGCGCAGGCCATCAAGCCGGTGTATAACTTCAAGGCGGTGGAGTGAGTTCTAAAAGGGGAAAGGAGAAAGTATAAAGGGGAAAGTATAAAGGGAAAAGGGGATAGTTGAGAAGGCAAGGCCAACGGCCTTGTGGCGTTCAGCATAGGGCAACGCCCTATGAACAGAGGCGAGAGGCAAGAGGTAAGAAATCATCTGCGTCAATCCGCGAAATCTGCGGGAAACAATCTGCAATCTGAAATCTGAAATTTGAAATCTGAAATAAAACAACCCGTATGAAACCAAAATCCCTGAGCGTGCCTCAGCACGTCAAGCAACTGATAGCCTGCATGGGTGAGGGGGTGTGGGAGAAAGACCACCTCTTCGCTCTCAGCCTGCTGGCGGCGGTGGCGGGCGAGAGCATCTTCCTGCTGGGGCCTCCGGGTACGGGCAAGAGCCTCGTGGCGAGGCGGTTGAAGGAGGTGTTCGCGGATGCCAAGGCTTTCGAATACCTCATGTCGCGCTTCTCCACCCCCGACGAGGTGTTTGGCCCGGTATCTATCGGCAAGCTGCGCGAACAAGATTGCTACGAACGCCACACGGAAGGCTACCTGCCCTCGGCCGATGTCGTGTTCCTGGACGAGATATGGAAAGCCGGTCCCGCCATACAGAACACCTTGCTGACCGTCCTCAATGAACGAATTTTCCTTAACGGTTCGCGGGTGGAGAGACTTCCCATGAAGGTGCTCATCGCGGCATCGAACGAACTTCCCAAGGAGGACGAGGGGCTGGAAGCGTTGTGGGACAGGTTTCTGGTGCGTGCCATATCCAACTGCATGGAGAGCGAGGCGGCGTTTTACAAGATGATGCGGCAGCAAGGCGAGGTCACGGTGCACATTCCGCCCCATTTGCAGCTCACGGACGAGAGGCTGCATGCCTGGCAGGAAGCCGCCCGCGCCGTGGCCTTGCCCGACGAGGCGTTGAAGGTCATCAGTGCCATCCGCAAAGAGCTGGCCCGGCTGGCCAAGGGCGAGGGCTTGGAGCCGTTGGACTATTACACCTCCGACCGCCGTTGGAAGAAGGCAGCCAACCTCATGCGCGCCTCGGCCTTCCTCAACGGGCGAACGGAAGTGGATTTCACAGACCTCCTGCTGCTGCGCCACGTGTTGTGGAACAAGGCGGAGTGCATGGAGCCGGTGATGCAGGCGGTAGTGTCGGCCCTGTTTGCCGACGTGCAGGCGGCAATGGATGCCCTCCCGAAAAAGCTCGCCGGGCAGGCGGACGGTAGCGGAACAGCCAATGCGGGAGGGGAGGCGGAGAGCACGTATCGCATATACCATTATTTTTATGTAAGGCTTTTGCCCATCCGGGCCACCTGGTCAGCAGAAAACCTGTTCTTCTTCTTGAAAGATTATGGCAAGCTACCGTTGGAACAGAAAGTGAAAGGCATCGCCTACGCCGACCCCCAGTTGGGCGGGCAGGTTATCCGCCTGTTCGACCCGAACGCCATCCCGCCACAGACGGACCAGCTCCAAGGGCTGCGGCCGGTGTCGCTGATGCGGCACCGGGAAAGCGTGCTGGTGGACGGAGTGGAATACCGGCCGGAAATGACGAAAGCCTCCCAGCCGATGCCCAGTGTCAGCCGCATGATGAGCGGACTGCTGATGCCGGACAAGTCGTGCCGGCACGAGGAGGAGGTGCAGGCAGTGCGTGCCGAGTTCGACCGGCGGAAAGACTTGCTGGCCGACCATAATCGGAACACATTTGTATCCTCCCTGGACATCAAGGCGGTCAAAGCCCTTTGCAAACGTATGGATAACACACTCAACGCGCTCGAAGTGCATGTGAAAAGCATGGGCAAATGATCAGGATTTCAGATTTCAGATTTCAAATTATACAATCAGATTATGAATAATATCTTATTAGGAGCAATCGCTGGCGATGTGATAGGTTCTTTCTATGAATTTCGCCCAGTGAAAAGGTTGGATTTTGAGCTGTTCAACGATAGGTCATCACGCTTTACCGACGATACCATTATGACGGTGGCCAATGCCGAATGGCTGTTGACTGGAGGAAACCTGTCGGAGATAATGCGGCATTATGGTTCTCAATATCCTTGGGCCGGCTATGGAAATATGTTTCTTACTTGGCTTACAGAGCACGACCCAAAACCTTATAATAGCTTTGGGAATGGTTCTGCCATGAGAGTCAGCCCCGTGGGGTGGGCTTTTGACACGTTGGAGGAAACATTAAGTGCCGCCAAGCAGAGTGCAGAAGTCACCCACAACCACCCGGAGGGCATAAAAGGGGCACAGGCAGTGGCGGCTTCCATCTTTTTAGCCCGAACAGGAAGTTCCAAACAAGAGATTAGGCAATATGTGGAGGACACATTTAGCTATGACCTGGGCAGAACTTGCGATGAGATAAGATCCTATTACCGAATGGATGAAACTTGCCAGGGATCAGTGCCCGAATCCATCATAGCTTTTCTGGAAAGTGAGGATTATGAAAGCACCGTCCGTTTGGCTATTTCCCTGGGAGGCGATGCGGACACCATGGGAGCCATTGCAGGAGGAATAGCGGAAGCTTTTTACAAGGGAATCCCCCAATATATCAAAAAGGAGGTACTGGCAAGACTTCCTGATGAGTTCATTGGTGTAATGCAACAGTTCTATGGCAGGTTTGTTGCTATTTCTTAACTAACATGATGGAATACAACCAGGACATAGACCGGCAGCTGGACGACTATTCGGCTTGTTTTGACCTCTACTTGGAGCAAGGCAAACTGCCGCCCCAATACCACGATGACCCCATTGCCGACTACATGAAGGAGCAAATGGATTTTTACCGGTATTTTTGGACAAACGAAGATGCCATGGAGCTGCTCCGGGAGGGCTTGCTGGACTTCTTCCGCCGCATACTGCCCGACTTCTTGCGGATACAGGAAAACTTCCGGCAGGAGATGGCGATGATGGCACGCTTTTTCGGCGCGGACATGGACGCGAAGCGGGCGCAATGGCCGCAAGTGAAGTCGTGGCTGTCGTTCCGTTACGCGCCGGGCGAGTTCAACGTGGAGGGCTATGCCCGCCAGTTCGGCGCGGGCGGCAAGACGAACGGGCAAATCTTCGAAGCAATGAAAGCCAATTGGCAGCAAGCCGCCGAGCAAAAGAAGCGAAACCAGCAACAAGGCCTCCTCTACGACAACCCGCAGAGCCGCAGGCAAGGCATCAAGCACCGCATCGGTATCGGGAAAAAGGATTATGAGGAACGGAGGAAGATCAAGCAGGCGGCCTTCCGATACCCGCAGTTGATTGAGATTGTCCGCCGCATCGGTCGCGAGCAGGAATCAGCCGACGAGGAACAGGACACCACCCGGTCATCTCCGCTGCCCATCTTGCTGCGGCATGCCAAGACCCGGCAGGAAGTAGACGGCGTGACAACGGGCAATGACCTTTCGTCCCTGCTGCCCCTGGAGTACACCTTGATGGACGAGCCGGTGTTTTACAAGAAATACGCCAGCAAGGAGTTGCAGCAGTTCGCCTGCAAACCGCCCACCGAGAGCCGGGTCAAGTCGGAAAAAGCTACCGAGCGCAAGCCCCGGCTGGACAAAGGCCCCATCATCCTGGCCATTGACACCAGCGGTTCCATGGGCGGGCAACCATTGAAGATAGCCAAGTCTCTGCTGCTCCAGATAGTGGCCATGGCCCGACGGCAACGGCGCAGTTGTTTCCTCATCACGTTTGCCGTGCGTGCCCGCTGCCTCGACATCGCCCGTCCCAGCCAGTTTAAGCAGCTGGAGGCGTTCTTCAACGACCACTTCACCGGCGGCACTTGCGGCGAAGAAATGCTTCAAGCCGCGTTCAAGGCATTGGAGGGGCGAACCTATTCCATGGCCGACGTGCTGGTGATAAGCGATTTCGCATTCAACCTGCCGCAAATAGCCACCGCCCGCCGGTTGAGGCAGGAGCAGGCCAAAGGCACACGCTTCTACGGCCTGCGCATCGGCCGCTACCAAAGTGGCTACGAGAAAGTGCTGGATGAGATGTGGACGATATGATTTCAGATTTCAGATTTCAAATTTCAGATTTCAAATTTCTGACATCTCACAACCCACAAATAAATGACCATTCACAATTTGCCATATCTCATCAATCCCTCCTTGCGAATGAGCAGCCCCTACCTGCAAGTGAGGTGGCACACCATCGGGCAAGAACTGCTGCGACACGAGGCCTTGTTTGCCACGCCCGAAAGGCAAGTGTACACCGTAGGAGGCAAGTGCGAAGTGATGTGCGAAGCGTCCGAAAAGCTTCTGGACCTGTATTACGCGTTCTCCACCGACTTCAACCGCCTGCGCATCCAGCAATGGTTGCGTCGGCAGCTGCGGGACTTCATCGTCCGTACTGCCGAACAGGCACTCCCCGCCCGGTTGCACGAGTTGGAGCGTCAAAAGAATCTGTATTGCAAGCGGGTGACGGTGCGCAAGCTCCGCAAAAACGTATTGGGGCAATGCTCGCACAACGGAGAAATTACGCTTCCACCCAAGCTGGTACTATTCCCCCAACGCATGTCGGACGCGGTGATGCTTCACGAGATGGCGCACCTTCGGCATCATCACCACCGCAAGTCCTTTTGGCAATTCCTGTCAGTGCTGCTGGGCGAAGATGCCACGGCGGAGAAGATGAAAAACGACTTGGCCTACATCGAGAAGCACAGCATGATAGAGTTTTTACTGAAATGAATTTGAAATCTGAAATCTGAAATCTGAAATTTGAAAATATGAAATCAGAAAAAACCAATCCTTACATTCGGTACATAGCCGATGCGGATCACTACAGCGGAGTGTTGGCACAAGCGGCAGCCGTCAAACGGCAGTTATGGATAGGCACGGCTGACATCAAGGACTTGTACGTGAAGAGCGGCCAGCACGCCATTCCGTTCCTGGGACTTTTGGCCGAACTGATTAACCGGGGCGTGGAGGTGCGGCTCATCCATGCCAAGGAACCGGGACCGATATTCCGGGAGGACTTCGACCGCTACCCCGTCCTGGCCGGGCGGCTGGAGCGGGTGTTATGTCCCCGGGTACATTTCAAGCTGATGATATTCGACCTGGAAGCCGCTTACATCGGCTCGGCCAACCTCACGGGGCTGGCATGGGCATGAAGAGCCGCTTGCGCCGCAATTTCGAGGCGGGTATCCTCACCAATGACCCCGCTTTGGTCGAGGCCGCCATGACGCAGTTTGACCACGTGTGGATGGGCAGCCATTGCAAGCAATGCGGGCGCAAAGCGTATTGTGCGGACAGGATTGTATAGGCATGTTTCACAGAGAGCTCGGAAGAAGTACAAGGAGTTACCGGGTTTCTATCTGCTTTCCATCCGACATTTCACTTCATTTGACTTTTTCTTGCTTTTGCCTCGCAGATTGGAATTGTCAATTGCCAACCATCGTCAATTGAAATACCCTGTATCATTCAAGTTCCCTCCAATCTGAAATATTTTTCCATCTTGTGCTTCGGTTTGGCACACCCTGTCCTTTACTTTGCAGGCACATTCGCTAAGGGTTGGCAGTCTGCGATATGTTTTACAGCAGAAGTGTGCGGCTTTCGGATTATTTTTCATAGTTTTGCGTGGTAAAACCGTTAAAACGGGAAAGTACGAACCAGACATTTCTTATTGGATAAAAGACATATTGCAAAACTTGCAGACAGTTATTTGATTCGCTTGAACCTGCTAAGTTTAACATTGAAATCAAGGATAACGGTCAGTTATGTTTGCACCCGCAAGGGCGCAGACTGCTTTCTTCTTATTCTGATTTCAGGTTTTAGCAGGACCCAAGCGAATGGATAAGCGGAAATGTAGGTGCTGTGTCCTTTTTTCTTTTTTACACAGCCGGCAAGCCGAAGCCCGTCAGCCGGAGGCAAATTATTTTTTAAATCAACATGTTATGGCAAACTATTATTGCGAGTATTGCGGTCAGAAGTATTCCAGCGTGCAAGCATTGACCGCAGGGTTCTGCTCTCGTCATCCGAATGGGACAAACAAAGGGAAACACGCTCCGGCTTTATGAAGTTTTCTTCTTAAATAAAAAATGCTGAATATTTAAAAACATAGGATATGGACTCGAAAAACTTACCGGCAGGCACGTTTGATGCCTGCAAAAAACCTTATAAGCATCTTGTGAAAGAGTTGCAAAATAAAAGCAATGAACTGTGGCGGCTTCGTGAAGAGACATTGGATATGCGGGACGCTGTAGTGAATCTGTTTTGGCAATCTGCCCGGGTACATTGGCAGGAAGAAGTCCGCAAGCACGCCGACTTGCAGTTGGACACCCGGGAGCATGAAGTGCTTGGTGTGCTGGTAGAAAGGGGGCGCAAGCCCATACGTGTGAGTGTAAGGTTGCAAGAGTTTGAAACGGAACTGCCTTCTTCACGGGACAAGAGGAAAAGCCTGGTATTTTGTGCGCTCATGTTTCAAGACCATTCGCCTATCGAAGGCACCATCTTGGAACAATGGGTGAATGACAGAAGTTTGCAGTTATTTTCCAGGTGTTTTTACAACTATGAAATCCTTCGGACGTTTGTTTGTGATGAGATAGATAAAGCTTATGACTTTTTCTGCAACATGGTCAAACGTTGTCGGAAATATAAAGTAAAAAATATGCCCTAATGGTCTGCACAAGTGGGTACATCGACAATGGCGGAATACAAGTTTTAGAAGTGAATCAAAACAATTAATGAAAATTCAGTTATATGGAAAAACTTATTTACAGTATCGAGGATGTGTTTGGCACATATTTAGAGAAAGAACATGTGGCCTACTATAACATCCCCGAATATCAACGCGGTTACAAGTGGACTGTAGAAAACGCAAGTGTACTGTTATCTGACTTGAAAAATTTCCATGAAAGTTTGACTGATGGAGAAAAAAGAAGCAATGTTGGTAATGGCAAATTCTATTGTTTGCAAAACATCACGCTATTTAAGAACGATGCGAAGAATTGTTATAACGTGGTGGATGGGCAGCAGCGTCTTACCACGTTGATGATTTTGCTGGCATGGCTTGATAGAGCGGATTTGGTTGCGGACAAATTGAAGTATTCCATCCGGGAAGATACGCATCATTTCATACAGGACTATGTGTTGACCAAGAAAATATGGGAAGACCCGACAGTGGAAGCCAAGCATAAGGATGAGTTTTACATCCGGCAAGTGGCAGAGGCGATAGCGAAATGGTTCGATGATGAAAAAGATTGGTACGAAGCGAACAAGGAAGCGTTTACAACGACGGTATTGAAGAAAACCCGCTTGATAGTGAATTTGCTGGGTGGGGAGGAAGAACAGATTTTTGCCAATTTGAATGGCGGAAAGGTTCCTTTGGACGGGGCTGATTTGCTACGTGCCGTCCTGATAACGCATTCGGCAAAGGAAAAAGTCGAACCAGTGGACTTCAATGAAGAGTCGTATGAGTTGTATGACCACCTCTATAATGAATATCGGATGCGTATGGGCATGGAGTTGGATGAAATGAACGCATGGTGGAGCAGGAAAGAGGTGAGAACCTTTTTTGAACAATTCATCCCCGACAAAGTAATGAAAGAGGCGGTTGGGCATTTTGACTACAAGAAATTTCCCATCAACATCCTTTACATGCTGTATTTTTCCAAAGAAGCCCAGGAGGGAGATGCATTCTCTTTCCGCTTCTTCGAATATGGCGTGGACAAGAACGAGTGGATAGGGGATGACAACTGGGAAATGTACGTTGACATCAAGCGTCTGCATGAGGAAATGCAGGAGTGGTTTGCCGACAAAACGATATACCATTATTTGGGTTATCTGTTCTTCCGGCATAAAGGGAAAAAGTTGGAAGAAGACAGGTTGACGTTTCAACGGGTTTATAAACAATGGGAGCAGAGCGTTAGTAAAGACGAGTTTAAAAGTTGGTTGAAACAGCAGATTTGCTTTTTGCTTTTTAACCAAGAGGAAATCGAGGAGAACGGCCAATCCTTGCAGGAAACGTTTATAAATAGTATAAAGAAAATTGCTGATAGTGATTGGTATGGGCGACGTGAAGAGTTGATAGACGTACTCGTATTGATGGATGTTTGTCTGACGCTGCAATCCAAATCAATGGATCGTCTGCCAGTAGAAGCCTTTACTCGGAGCAATGGAGAAGACATCGAGCACATACTCAGCCAAACACCCAACGAGGAGGATAGGATAGATGAGGATGCGTATAAAAGGAATATGACCTTCTTAAGAGAATTAGAAGAAAAAGGAAAATTCGAAAAAGAGAAATTGAAAGAATTCGAGGGGGAATATTCGCCAGAAAAAGCAGGCAAGATGAAGCGCGAATTGAATCGCATCGGCTTGAACTCCATTGGCAATCTGGTGTTGCTGCACGAGAGCATCAACCGGGGATATGGGAATGACTCTTACCTGGCAAAGCGGGAGAAGATAACACAGCACTTTTTCGGAGGCAATGAGAAAAAGCGTTACATCCGTCCGCACACGTTGAATGTGTTTGTCAAGGGTCATGAAAAAAGAGACCAGGCATTGGAAAAATGGACGGTTGACGACATAAGCAAGAATGCCGAGAATATAGCAAAAACTATCGAAAAATGGATGACTGAAAAATAAAAGCAACATGGATACAAAAAATATAAAAACCTTATTAAGGTCAGAGAGAAATAACTGGATAGTCGTGTCCGAGATACAACGGGAATACGTGTGGGGACAATCCGGCCACGTATTGACGGAATTTTTGAAAGAATTAAGCGTGAAAGCGGCAAAGGACGAAGTGTCCAACGTCGGCTTCTTGTATTCATACTATTGGGATTTTGAAATCCACCTGATAGACGGCCAGCAGCGTTTCACCACGTTGCTTTTATTGGCCTTTTGCTGCGCCTGCCAAGAGAAGAAGTTGGATGAGTTTCGTAAATTATTGCGGGCAGATGGACCCACGCCGGCTTTCTCCTATCGGGTTCGCCCTCGCACGGAGGCTTTCTTGTCGGAACTGTTCAAGCAGAATTGGGACAACATGCCCGGTTCGGCCGATGTCAAGGCTTGCAAGTGGTACTTCGCATCCTACGACCAGGATATGACGATACAGAGTGTATTGGCCGCTTTGGATGTAATGAAAAAGTCTTTGCAAGAATCGGATTCCAAGTTGGACTATCAGTATGTGGTGACTAAGGTTGAATTTTGGTATTTCAACGTGGATGAAACTTCGCAAGGAGAAGAGTTGTACATTACCATGAACAGCCGTGGCGAAGCCTTGACCTCTTCCGAACAATTGAAGCCGCTCCTTTTTCAAAAAGTGCCAAACGACAAGAAAGAGTATTGGGGCAAAGAGTGGGATGACTGGGAGGAACATCTTTATACGTTATGGCCTGAAAAAGGGGAAAAAGACCTCTCCATCCTGGATGCGGCCATGAATAAGTTTATCCGCATGACCATAGAATTGGAGACCGGTGAAGAGTGTGCCAAAATAGAACCCGTTAAAGCAGCAGGGCAGATAGGGCTGGAGCAAATGCAACAATATTACGAACGGCTCGTAACGGTGGAAAGGGACTATAAGGACACGGTGATAAAAGTGCTTTTTGACAAGAGTGTGACCAATAATTTTGTATTGTTGGCCTTGTTGACGGAAGCCGGGCGAAGTGTGGCGGACGAGCATGAATATGAGCAAGTGTACCATGTGATAGGGAATAGTATACGGCGGGGTGTACAGAAACGGGGTACCTTGTTACGTTTCTTGCAAGCATATGGACAGTCACAAGTACCTTTTTACGATTTCATTTTGTCTTACGAAGATAAAGACAGGGAAGAACTTTTCGATGCACACGAATTGGCTAAAATAACACTTCTTCGTCAAAAGGGAAGTGAGGCCGAGGAATTGGTGTGGAAAGGGGAAGCATTTGGAGAAGCTGACAAATGCCCGGTGACAAAGGGAAATTTGATGTGCGTTTGGTATGAAAAGATGAGTGGTGAAGAAGCGTGGCAAGAAGGAGATTTTGAAGAGTTGCAGCGGCGTATGGATATTTTCTTCAAGTTGTTTGCCAAAGAACACATTGAAAAGCTGTTAAGTGCAGCACCCGTTGTGGGAGTAGTTGATAATTCCTTAATTACGCGTGCATTGTTGGCTGTAGACGACTCTTATGGATTGTATATAGGAACCTCTTGGAACTCCTATCGATATAGTATGGGTTATCGGGGATGGTGGACTGCAATATTGAACACTGTGAGTCAGGCCAAAATTGTTTCTAAATTGCTCTCTTTCACCAAGGAGGAAGTTTCCTTGTATGACCACCTGAATGCAATTATTGACAAGCGGACAGCAGACTGGGATGCACCTAAAAATGGTTTGTATTATGTGCTGAAATATCCGAATTCGTTACAGGCTCTTTATGAGGGATGGGGAGTATTACGTTTTCAAAATGACTGGAATAATTTCCAAATAGAAATATTGGGCAAGAAAACGTCTAACTCTTATGGAAACAATATTTACCAATACCTTGTATATAAATGCTTGAACGAACAGGATAAGAGCAAATGGCAGGAGATGAAGAACGAATTATCGTTGGAATGTGGCTCGGAACATGATTGGCATATCAAGTATTCGGGAAATTGGACTGAACATTTGGATGTAATCAAGGAGACTATAGGACGCGAAGCCCTTGAAAAGGAAGCGGGAGATGAAAAATATCTATCCGTAAAAATACCACAAGAGCAGGATTTGATAGAAGAGGGGGTGAAGTTGGTCGAATGCCTCTGTGAGCTGTCTGTGGGTTGATAAATTTTTCCCAAGGTATCCTTCCCCGCCCGCACACCCCGTGCGGGCGTTTTTTTTCTTTTTTTCATTTTTCTTTTGGGTTCTGCTTCGCTTTGGCACATCCTCACCTTTATTTTGCAATCGAAATAACAACAACATTCAAAATAAAGAATTATGACAACAAAGAATTTAAGCAATGAGTTCATGGCAAAAGTATTGGAAGAAAAAGCGTGGGTAGAACTGTCGAGCGAATTGGCATGGACGGAGCAACTGCTGGAACAGTACAAAGACCGGGTAGATTGGAAGGAAGTATCAGCGAACCGCTATGTCGTGTGGACAGTGCCAATGATCGAGAAGTTTAAGAACCGCATTGATTGGGACGAATTGTCCGAGTCGGACAACGAGCATTTGTTCACAGCGGAATTGCTCGAAAAGTACAAGAACCGCTGGAACTGGCGCGAGTTGTCTTGCAATTCATCGCTACCGTTGACGGAAGAACTGCTTGAACAGTTTGCCGATTATTGGGATTGGGGCAGAATAATTAACAACTATGGGGGAGAAAAACTATTCGATGTGGAATTCTGTGAGAAGTTTCAAGGTCGCATACCGGCATCGGAGTTGCAGCAATCACACCTTTGGTACAAAATGGTAGAGGATGAGAAGAAACTGCTGAAAATACGGATATATTCGTAGCTGTAATGTAATTTGGGCGGAAGAAAGGAGTTTACAATTTTCGTTCGTCAGCGTAATTTGAAATATTTACGAATATGGAAAATCAATTCATCGCCTCCGGCACATGTGGTGTGCAGGGCGACAATCTCATTTGGACTTTGACCCCCGGCGGGGTGTTGACCATCAGCGGTAAAGGGAATATAGATGGAGATGCTGATGAAAATGCGCTTTGGAATAGCCATAGCGAAGCAATCCAGACTGTTGTATTGCAACGTGGTGTGACAGGCATAGGGGAATACGCTTTCATCCGATGTCGAAATATGACATCAATTGTTATTCCAGGGAGCGTGACGAGCATAGAGAGTTGGGCATTTAGTAACTGCCGTAGCCTAAACTCCATCGAGGTAGCAGCAGATAATCCTTGCTTCAGTTCGTTGGATGGCGTGTTGTTCAACAAGGACAGGACGGAATTGCTACGTTATCCGAGAAACAAACCGGAAGCGACGTATAGCATACCGAATGGGGTAAAGGGCATAAGGAATTGTGCATTTTTGGGTTGCGCAAGCTTGACTTCCATCACGATTTCCAAGGATGTAAAGAATATGCCAGCAAGCTGGTTCGTTAAGTGTAAAAATCTGACCGCCATCGAGGTGGTGGCGGACAATCCTTGCTTCAGTTCGCAAGATGGTGTGTTGTTCAACAAGGACAGGACAGAGTTGCTACGTTATCCGAAGAACAAGGCGGGTGCGGCGTATAACATACCGGACGGGGTGGAATACGTAGGGTTAATTGCGTTTGATGCTTGCCACGCCTTGACTGTCATCGCAATTCCCGCAAGCGTGACAGATCTGGATGGATGGGCGTTTAGCAATTGCGATAACTTGACCGCCATCGAGGTGGCGGCGGACAACCTTTGCTACAGCTCGCAGGATGGCGTGTTGTTCAACAAGGAAAGAACGAAGTTGTTACGCTATCCGGTCAACAAGGCGGGTGCAGTGTATAACATACCGGACGGGGTGGAATATATAGGGAGAAGGGCGTTTGGAGTATGTAATGATTGTTCTGCTTTAGTGTGTGTGATTATTCCCGACAGCGTGGAGTGTATAGACCGGGATGCTTTCTTTGGCTGTAAAGCCTTGGCGGAACTGACGGTTCGAGCTGTGGAACCACCTGCCATCGATGTGGAGCCAGCTGTCATCGTTGCCGAGAGAACAGCGTTCTCAGATGTGGACAAATCCATTCCGGTGTATGTTCCAGCTGAAAGCATCGAAGCCTACCGCACTGCGGAGGGCTGGAATGTGTTTAGCAACTTTTTGCCGATAGAAAAGCAGAGAAAAGCAGAAAGGTGAAAGGCGGGAAATAAAAAGAAGCAGGAGGTTGCAATCTGTGTTCATCTGCGTGATCGGCGGGAACGGGAATAATCCGTGATAATCCGTTCAATTTGTGTGTTCCGTGTTCTAATTTGAAATAAATTTTTTTCTACCTTGTGAATCGCTTTTGCATAGGGTGGGCTTTACTTTGCAATCGAAATAACAACAACATTCAAAAACCAAGAGTTATGACAACAAAAAATTTAAGCAATGACTCCATAGCAAAAATGTTGGAGGAACAAGCGTGGGTAGCATTGTCAAGCGAATTGACATGGACGGAGCAACTGCTGGAACAGTACAAAGACCGGGTAGATTGGAAGGAAGTATCATCGAGCTGCTATGTCGTGTGGACAGTGCCAATGATCGAGAAGTTTAAGAACCGCATTGATTGGGACGAATTGTCCGAGTCGGACAACGAGCATTTGTTCACAGCGGAATTGCTCGAAAAGTACAAGAACCGCTGGAACTGGCGCGAGTTGTCTTGCAATTCATCGCTACCGTTGACGGAAGAACTGCTTGAACAGTTTGCCGATTATTGGGATTGGGGCAGAATAATTAACAACTATGGGGGAGAAAAACTATTCGATGTGGAATTCTGTGAGAAGTTTCAAGGTCGCATACCGGCATCGGAGTTGCAGCAATCACACCTTTGGTACAAAATGGTAGAGGATGAGAAGAAACTGCTGAAAATACGGATATATTCGTAGAATAGTTATTCCATCCGTATAATTCTGTCTCATCTATAAAATCCGAGTTCTTCTTATTCTCTTTCCTTTTTCATCGGCGAAAAAATATGAAAATTATAAAAGCATCAGAAGATACATCAGCACGCATAGCCGAAACAATGCGTGAACTGTACCGGCAGGCATACCGCGAGGCCGCGCGGGTCATCGTAGCCGGAGGGCGCGACTTTGACGACTATGTGTTCATGAAAAAGGAACTCGACCGGCTGTTTTGGGGCGAGGACTTCTGTGGCAACGGGCAAATCAAAATCCTGTCGGGCATGGCACCGGGAGCAGACACGCTGGCCATCCGCTATGCTGACGAGTACGATCTGACCAAGATACTGTTTCCTGCCAACTGGAAATGCCATCCCCGCATGGCGGGCTTTCTGCGCAACGAGGACATGGTGGCACTGGCCACCCACCTGGTCGCCTTTTGGGATGGGCGGTCGCATGGCACGAAGCACATCATTGATCTGGCCTGTGCGAAAGGCATGCCTTGCCAGGTGATAGCTTATCAGAAGTGAGAGGTGGAGGCTGCGTTTATCTGCGAGAATAAGAAAAATCCGTGTTTAATCTGAAATCTGGAATTTGAAATCTTAAACAATAAAGAAAAAGAATATGGCAACGACGATAGACGATATACAGCTGCATCCCCAGATGTATGTGAGGAAACTGAACGGTGAGGCTCTGCACAATGACCTGCTGAAAAGGGTGCTGGACAAGATAGCGGCATTGAACTGCTATCCAATGGCAAGGTCGAATGGTGCGGTGGAAGTAAAATTGGAAGACAAAACGGTGGAAATCCGTTACCATGCGAGTATCATGCATTGTAACAGAATGGAATTAGACTTTACTCGTGTGATGTCTGGCGGCATGCGTCCGTCCAACCGCCCTCCCTATGTAGATTTATTAGGATATTTATTAGAACATTTAGTTACAGTCAATGCGCTTTCATCGCGCTTCGTGGCGGAAAGCATTGCTTGGGGAAAAACACGCAAGGTGGTGTTTGAAAAAGGCCGCTTGGTGGCCGACACGGGGGAGATGGATGCTCCGGCGGGTGCGACAGGATTTATGCGCATCGCCTTTCGACCCGATGAAGCGTTTTGGGGAGAGTATGCATGGCGCGAGGACGTGGTGGAAGCCATGTTGCGCGAATATACTTACCTCTATACCGAATTGGCCTTCACCTTGAACGGCGACCGCCGGTATGAAGCACCACAGGGATTACAGGACTTGCTGGCCGACCGCCTGACCGCCGAACCGCTTTACCACATCATCCATTTGCGGGACGGGGGCGGAAGTTGGGACGATGAGAATGAGTGCGTGAAAGACGGCGTTGAACTGGCCTTCACCCACTGCAACCAGCGTGGCGAGCAGTATTATTCGTACCTCAGCGGGAGGTGCACCCCGCAAGGCGGACGGCATCAGGACGCTCTCCGCCGGGAAATGGTGCGCACGTTGAATGCGTATTACGGCATCAAGCGGCGGGGCGACCGTCTGCGCAACGGGCTGGTAGCAGCCCTGTCCGTCCACATAGACAGTTATTCGGTGGGCGAGGAACAAGAAGTGTGGAACAAAATAGTAAAAAGCAAAGACAACTTCACGCTAAAGGCGGAACGGCTCGTTTGCAATTTCGTGCGGGCGGAACTGCCCCGCTACCTGCGGCAACACCCCGACACGGCGGAACGGCTGAGGACGGTGATTAACGGTAAGTGATTAGTGATTAACGATTAACGATTAACGATTAACGATACGAGCAACCTGATAATAATGACTGGGAAAACGAACTGACCAAGGAAATCGTGGTGGCGGCCAACGTACATCTCTTTCATTTTTCTCGCCACTGCTTCACTTTGGCATACCTTTGCCTTTACTTTGCAACCGCAGCCACGAGATGCCGGAAGCGATTTTCAACTTACTATAGAAGATGGAAAATTTACTATAGTAAGTAGGATAACTTTCTATAGTAAGTTGAGCAACTTTCTATAGTAAGTTGGGCGACTTTCTATAGTAAGTTTTGTCGGACTCTTGCATGACAGGATGGCTGATGCATTTTGTGGAACAAACAAAATTGGATAAACTATGATTTACTTGAGTGATTTTCATTTTCCCACGCAGAGGAAAGAAGAGGAATACCTTAGAAGCCGCAGACAAGAGCAAGATTACAAGTACGAACTGACTTTCTACGACACGTTTTATCCATTCGGGGTGTTGTCAGCGTGCCATTTCTCCCAAATAGATTTCAGCGAGATAACCATCCTGTACGGGGGCAACGGGTCGGGCAAGTCCACCGCGCTGAATGTCATTGCAGGCAAGCTGGGGCTGGTACGCAACTCGTTCTTCAACCACACGGTGTTTTTCGATGATTATTTGAGTTTGTGCTATTTCCACGAGAATACGAATTGGAGCGGAGAAAAGTTTGACTTCAAGTCCAACATGCACATCATCACCAGCGATGACATATTCAAGGTGATGCTGGACAACCGAATGCGGAACGAGCATCTGGAACATCGCCGACAGGCCACCATGACAGTTCAGCGGAACGTAAGAAATCAGAGGTGGGAAGATATCCAAGAGGGTGCGTTGGGTGCGCACTATCGGGACGTGACCCGGCACTTGGACTTCGAGACCGGGGAGAACGTGGACGAGTACAGGATGTTGTGCGCCATGAAGAAAAAGAGTGCCTCGAAATTCACAAAAGAACTGCTGGGAGAGGCGGCACCCCTCTATTCGAATGGGGAAACCGGCCTGCTGTATTTCTCTGAACACATCCTGCCGGACAAGCTCTATCTGCTGGACGAGCCGGAAAACAGCCTTTCCTGCGAATTGCAGTTGCAGCTGCGCGAATTGCTCATGTTGTCGGCACGCCGTTGCGGCTGCCAATTCATTATTGCCACGCACTCCCCTTTTCTGCTCTCTATGGAAGGGGCAAAAATTTATAATTTGGATGCTGACCCGGTAAGTGTCCAGCCGTGGTACGAGTTGGAACAAATGAAAACGACGTATTGTTTCTTTGAACAGCATAAAGACAAATTCAGCAGTTGATGCTAATCAAATTGTATATTATGAACTTGAAAGAATTATTTACTCGGGTGGGTTTTGAGGCGTTGTTGCCCCACTTGCGGGTAGAACCAGAAACGGCTGCCCTATATGGCTACCGGGAGGCATACGACCGCTTGGCGGCCATGCAGCCCAATCCGGACTATCAAGGTGAAGTTCGGGTGGAGTGGAGCGGTGATGAACAAGATGAAGGCCGCTGGATAGGTGTACATCATTTGGCGGGTGACTATTGGGAGAACGATCTGGCCAAGAAAATCGTGGTGGCTGACGATGTGCATCTTTCCATTGAGGAGGTGGCGGCGAAGTGCCTGTGGGAAATCACATTCTATGGCTTTTCGCCCAGAGAAATAACGCAGAACGTCAGGTCTATGTGCGATGAAAAGCCACCCGCCAACGTGTATGAAGTGGCATTGGAAAGGCTTGAGGAGAGCATTTGGCGGCATCAGACCCCGCGCAGGCTTAGGAGTAAGAGGAAAGGTTATACCCTTTTCGATAAGGCGTATTTTCGCAAGTGTTTTGGGGAAAGTAGGATGAACCGCAGCAAACGCAAGCGGGAATACCGGCAGAAGCAGCGGAGCGAGTTCCTTGAAAAGTCGGCCAGGCGGCAGCGTGTCATTGACGAGCTGACAGCACCCGGCAGCAGTTTGCCGCCCGGCAGTTTGGACTTCCTGTATGGGGTTAAGCAAGGTGTGCGTTATGATTTTTGCGGCGTGGATGCGGCACGTCCCTTGGACTATATTCGGGAGTCGATGACCCGCTATTTGGAGATAGACCGCGCGAAATTCGACAATGCGGTGATTGTGTTGCAGCAGCCAGCCTCTGCTGTTCCCTTGCCAGTGGAGGAAATAGAACGGTTCGAGGCTGACATGCGTCGCCATTGGGGGTATGCCGACATGCGCTTTGGCTGGCAGCCGGTGCCCGTTGGCGATGAAATTCGTGCCGTGGTGTTGTTGAATAAAATGAAATAATAGATACTTTTGTCCGTTTTTCTGATTGTATGATGTAAGTATGACCGATTTTGCCGCCATAGATTTCGAGACCGCCAACGGCGAACGCTCCAGCGTGTGCAGCGTGGGGGTGGTCGTGGTGCGGGGCGGGGAGGTGACGGACCGCGTGTACCGCCTCATCCGCCCGTGCCCGGATTATTATAACTATTGGAACACGCAGGTGCACGGCCTTACGCAAGCCGACACGGAAGAGGCTCCGTCCTTTCCCGCCGTGTGGGCGGACATTGCCCCGCGCATTGCCGGGCTGCCCCTCGTGGCGCACAACAGCCCGTTCGACGAAAGTTGCCTGCGGGCGGTGTTCCGCACCTACGGCATGGACTATCCGGACGAGTACGTGTTCCACTGCACATGCCGGGCATCGCGGCGGGTATTCGGCCGCACGCTGCCCAACCACCAGCTGCACACCGTGGCCGCCCGCTGCGGCTACGACCTCACGCAGCACCACCACGCCCTGGCCGACGCGGAGGCTTGCGCCTGGATAGCGAGGGAAATATTATGACAATGGAAAGTTGAAAATTGAAAATTGAAAACGCCACGTGGCGGAAGCTCACTTTCAATTTTCAACTTTCAACTTTCCATTGTCCATTTTCCATCAACCTCTGCCATGCTTTGGCAAAGAGTGCGCTTAACTTTGCCTCCCGAAACCAATAAAGGAATGGAAATATGAGACAACTGAAACAGACCCGGACGGCGGAAGTGCCGCAGGAAAAGCCGCAACCCAAGCGGCGGAAAGCGTTGACCCTGCTCTCGGCCATGGAGGAAATCGTGGAGCGGGCGGAGGGGTCGAAGTTGAGCGACGAGTTTTTCAAGGAAGCCAAACGTCCTATCGCCTTTGTGTGCAAGCGGCTGGACCTTACGCCCGCGCAAAGCGTGTTGCTGGCCTTGTTCATGAACCGATGCTACGACTCGCGCATCCTGCTCAGCGAGCTGGCCGGTGACGTGAGCTGCCGCACCATCCGCATTTTCCAGTACGCGGCGGACATTGACGTGCTGGTGCAGCGGCAGTACCTGCGTTGCCGCAAGGACAGCCGCTCCACGTCCTACTACTTCACCTCCGGGGTGGTCGATGCCTTGAAGCAGAACCGCCCTTACGAGCCGCCCTCGCTGCGGGTGGAGAATGCAGACGAGCTTTTTGCCGGAATAGAAAACGTGTTCGACCGGCAGAGCGATGACGAACTGGACTACGAGGGCGTGTGCCGTGAGCTGGACGTACTCTTCCAAGCCAATACACACCTGGAGTTCGTCCTCTGGATGCGGGCTGTACGGGATAATTGGCTTGAAAGAGATTGGTTGCTGCTGGTTTATTTCTGCCATTTGTGCGTCAACAACGACGACAACAACATCGGCTTTCATGATTTTGACCATTTATTCAATCCTCGCAAAGAGGTGTACCGCTGGGCCAGGCGGGAATTGGAGCGAGGAGACCACGCGATGCAACAGGATGGCTGGGTGGAATACGTCAACGATGACGGACTGGCCGACCGTAGCTGCTTCAAGCTGACCGACAAGGCGAAGCAGGAATTGCTCGCCGAAGTGGGCCTGCCCCAGCGGCAGGCATCGGACAAGGGCTTGCTGCACCACGACACCCTGCCCGCCAAGACACTGTACTACAACGAACGCGAACGCCGCCAGGTGGAGGAACTGGCCTCGCTGCTCATGCCCGACCGCTTCGACGACATCCGCCGCAGCCTCGAAAGCCGGGGCATGCGCAAGGGATTCGCCTGCCTCTTCCACGGCGCACCGGGCACGGGCAAGACGGAGACGGTCTACCAGCTGGCCAAGCGCACCGGGCGGCACATCATGGAGGTGAACGTGGAGGAAATCAAAAGCATGTGGGTGGGCGCGAGCGAGAAGAACATCAAGGCCGTGTTCGACCGTTACCGCGCCTACGTGGACAAGGCGGAGCGCATCCCCATCCTGCTCTTCAACGAGGCCGACGCCATCATCGGCAAACGGCAGGAGGGAGCCGAGCGGGCGGTGGACAAGATGGAGAATTCCATCCAGAATATCATCCTGCAGGAAATGGAGCGGCTGGACGGCATCCTCATCGCCACCACCAACCTGGCTCAGAACATGGACAAGGCCTTCGAACGGCGTTTCCTCTACAAGATAGCGTTCGACAAGCCTTGCCTGGAGGCCAAGCAGGCCATCTGGCAGTCCATGCTGCCCGAGCTGGGCGACCGGGAGGCGCGAACGCTGGCCACGCGCTACGACTTCAGCGGCGGGCAGATAGAGAACGTGGCCCGCAAGCGCACCGTGCAGTGCATCCTGTACAACCGCGACACCGCCACCCTGGACGAACTGACCGCCCTGTGCGACAGCGAGAACATCAACAGCCGCCCCGGCAGCCGCCCCATAGGCTACCACGTGGCATAACCATTAAACATTGAACATTAACCATTAAACATTGTATTTCCTATGGCAAAAGACCTTTTCAACCGTTACATCTGGCTGGTGGACACCATCTACCGGGCCGGCAAAATCACCTTCGAGGAAATCAACGAACGCTGGAAGCGCAACGCAATGAGCCGGGGCGAGGACCTGCCCGTGCGCACGTTCCACAACCACCGGGCGGCCATCGAAGAACTGTTTGACATCAACATCGAGTGCGACAAGCGCGGAGGCTACCGCTATTACATAGAGAATGCCGACGACATGGAGCAGGGCGGCGTGCGCACGTGGCTGCTCAACACTTTCGCGGTGAACAACCTCATCAACGAGAGCCACCACCTGAAGCGGCGCATCCTGTTCGAGGAAATCCCCTCCGGGCAGGTACACCTCACGCCCGTCATCGAGGCCATGCGCGACGGGCTGACGCTCGAAATCACCTACCAAAGCTATTGGCGCGACGAGCCGCACACCTTCGAGGTGGAACCCTATTGCGTCAAGGTGTTCCGCCAGCGTTGGTACCTGGTGGGGCGCAGCCCGTACTACGACTCGGTGCGCATCTACGCGCTCGACCGCATCCACAAGCTGTACACCACCGACACGCCCTTCAGCTACCCGAAGGCATTCGACCCGCAGGCCTACTTCCACGACTACTTCGGCATCATAGCCGACGGGGAAATGGAGGTGGAAACGGTGCGGCTCCGCGTGCGGCACAACCAGCAGCCTTATTTCCGCGCCCTGCCCCTGCACCATTCGCAGTGCGAGGTGGAGACGGCCGACGACTACGCCGTGTTCGAATACCGCCTGCGCCCCACCTACGACTTCCAGCAGGAACTGCTCTCCCGAGGCAGCGACGTGGAAGTGCTTGCCCCCGCCTGGCTGCGGCATGAAATAGGAGGGAAGCTGGAACAGGCGGCGGCCATGTATCGGTGAAGGCGGCCGCATCCGGCATCGGGGATGCCTTTTCCGCTGCGTGCTGGAGAAATTCCATTTCCGTAAGCACGCAATAAAAATTCCGCACGGACGAAAATTAATTTTCGTCCGTGCGGAATTTTTATCCCAAACGTGCGGAATGCGGCGGGCTCCCGGGGGGGGCGGAAACTTAGGACTTGTGATGCAGTTCCTCCATGATGTCCGCCCGGATTTTTTTCTTGCTGTCGCCCAAGACCCACAAGGCAATCATGCCCCAAAACGGTGTGATGACCCAAAACAACAACACCCACCCGACGGCACTGCGTCCGCGCCGCCTGGCCATCCGGGCGGGGACGTACACCCACAGCCACAGCACAAGCAGCACGATGACGATGATGGCTAATGCGGGGTAAAAATATTCGGAAGTAAACAGGTCGCCATTCATATATCCGCACAGGACTATCTGAAATTTGACATCCTGAAATTTGAAATCTGAAATCTGAAATCTGAAATTTGAAATCTGAAACCTTCCCCTATCCTTCTATCGAGCAGTTCACCCATTCGTTGTCGAAACGGGCGTTGTACTTGCGGTAGAAGTCGAGGGCGGCGGTGTTCCACTCCAGGGCCTGCCACACCATGCCGTGCAGGCGGCGCGTGCGCATTTCGCCGACAAGTGCGTCGAACAGGCGCGAGCCGATGCCCCGCCCGCGCCATTCGGGACGGACGTAGATGTCCTCCAAGTAGAGGCGTTGCCCCTTCCACGTGCTGAAGCGGATGTAATACAGGGCGAAGCCCGCCACTTGCCCTTCGGCCTCGGCCACGAACGCCCACCACACGGGATGCGGGCCGAAGCCGCTCTCGGTGAAATGTTCGAGTGTGACGCTGACCTCGTGGGCGGCACGCTCGAATGCGGCCAGGTCACGCACCAGGGCCAGCAAGGCGGGGCAGTCTTCCCGCACTGCCCGGCGGATGGTGATGGATTGCATCATAAGAACCTCCAAACCCCTGAAAGGGGCATTTAAATACCTGTTTCTCACAGACCATTGGCCTTGCACTTTTCCTTTTCATTCCCAAGCATTCCTGCGTTCCCCCTCGGAGGAAGCTGTGCAAAAAGTACTGTTTCCAAAGCGTTCCCGTCATTTCGAGCGCAGCGAGAAATCTCATGGTAGCCTTGGGAGCGTTGCAGAAAGAGATTTCTCCCTACGGTCGAAATGACGGCGGGTTTGTTTCGTAGTTTTCACGCAGCCTCGGGAGGGGCTTGGGGAGGCTTTCCCTCTCTCACTCCTTCCCGGTGTGCCCGAAGCCGCCCGCGCCGCGCAGGGTGTCGTCCAGGCAGTCGGTTTCCTCCCATTCGGCACGTTCGTGGCGGGCGATTACCATTTGGCAGATGCGTTCGCCATCGTTCACCGTGAAGGGTTCGGCCGAGAGGTTGATAAGGATGATACCAATCTCGCCCCGGTAGTCGGCATCGATGGTGCCGGGCGAGTTGACCAGCGAGATGCCGTGCTTGATGGCCAACCCGCTGCGGGGGCGTATCTGCGCCTCGTATCCTTCGGGCAGCGCGATGTAGAGGCCCGTGGGGATGAGGCGGCGCTCCATGGGCTGCAGCACTACCGGCTCATCCAGGTTGGCGCGCAGGTCAAGCCCCGCCGAAAGGGGCGTGGCGTATTGCGGCAGGGCGTGCCGCGAGCGGTTCACGATTTTTATCTTCATATCTATATATAATGTAGAAAATGGCACGCCAAGACGCGAAGCCGCAAAGGCATCGTCCTTTCCGCGCTTGTTGATTAAGGACGCTACGGTTTCATTGGCATTTCTTGCCGGGGCAGCCCCCACCCCCCATAGCGTCTTTGCGCCTTTGCGTATTACCCCACCGAAGCAAGGAGACGGCAAAAGTACAATATTTTTGCATGAATGTGGAGGATTTTGGGCTTCATTCGTTCGGATTTGTCTTACCTTTGGCACGGAAAAATATTTTAACTCCCAAAAACAAAGATAATCTATGATGAAGAAAGTATTTTGGATGCCGTGCCTCCTGGCCTGCCTGGCGTGGGGATGCACGGCGAACCGCGACAAGCAGGCAGGCGACGTGCTGGGTTATGTGGACCCCATGATTGGCACGGCGGGACACGGGCACACGTTCCCCGGAGCGGCCTGCCCGATGGGCATGGTGCAGGTAAGCCCCGACACGGGACTCGAAGGGTGGGACTGGTGCTCGGGCTACCATTATTCGGACAGCTCCATCATCGGCTTTTCGCACACGCACCTGTCGGGCACAGGGCGGTCGGACCTGCTGGACGTGCTGCTGATGCCCACCGTGGGCAAGGTGCAGTTGCAGGCCGGCACGAAGGAGAACCCAGATGCGGGCTACCGCTCGCGCTTCTCGCACGATGAAGAATGGGCTTCGCCCGGATACTACAAGGTGCGCCTGCAGGACTATGACATCCTGGCCGAACTGACCGCCACGCCCCGTTGCGGTTTCCACCGCTACACGTTCCCGACGGGACAGGCGGCGCACGTGATGCTCGACCTGTCTCACCACTATGTGAAGGACTCGGTGCTGCACACCTCCGTGCGCCAGGTGGACGGCAGCACGGTGGCGGGCTGCCGCATCACCAAAGGTTGGGGCGAGCCGGGCGAGAAGTATTGGAGCGAACAGCAACTGTATTACGTCATCCGCTTCTCCAAACCGTTCGCCCAAATGCGCCTGGCGCAGGACGACCAATGGACAGATGCCGCCCAGGCCGAAGGACGGTGTGTGAAGGCGGTGTTCGACTTCGACACCGAGACCGACCGCACGCTGCTGGTGCAGGTAGGCATCTCGGCGGTGAGCGAGGACAACGCCATGCTCAACCTGGAAGCGGAACTGCCCGCCTGGGACTTCGACCAGGTGGTGGCGCAAACGCAGGAGCGGTGGCGTGGCGAACTGGAGAAAATCCGCGTGGAAGCCGACGAGGCGGAAAAGACCGTGTTCTATACCGCGCTGTATCACTCGCTGCTCGCGCCCTATTTATATAATGATGTGAACGGCGAATACCGGGGCAGCGACAAGCAGGTGCACCGCGCCGAGGGCTTCAACAATTACACGGTGATGTCTTTGTGGGATACCTTCCGTTCGCAAGCCCCGCTGCTCACCCTGCTGACCCCGGACCGGGTGAACGACATCATCAACTCCATGCTGGCGCAATACGATGAATACGGGTTGCTGCCCGTGTGGTCGCTGTGGTCCAGCGAAACGAACTGCATGATAGGCTACCACGCCATTCCCGTCATCGTGGATGCGTATTTCAAAGGCATCCGGGGCTTCGATGTGGAAAAGGCCTACGAAGCCATGAAGACCTCCGCCATGCAGGACGACTTCGGCGTACGCTATCTGAAGCAATACGGCTACATCCCTTACGACAAATACAACAAGTCGGTTTCCACCGCGCTGGAATACTGCTTCGACGACTGGTGCATCGCCCGTCTGGCCAAGGAACTAGGCAAGGACGATGACTACACCTACTTCATGAAGCGCGCCGGCTCGTATGTGAACTACTTCGACCCCGAATACGGGCTGATGAACGGCCTCTCGTCCGCCCGCGAACACCGCCGACCGTTCGACCCATTCTATTCTTCGTATGGCGAATGCGACTGGGTGGAAGGCAACTCGTGGCAATACTCCTACTTCGTGCCGCACGACGTGGCGGGGCTGATGGCCCTCTATGGCGGCAAGGCCGGATTCGAGCAGGCGTTGGATACGCTCTTCTCCATGCCCACCGGCCTCTCCGGCCACGACGTGCCCATCGACATCACCGGCCTGATAGGCCAGTACGCCCACGGCAACGAACCGAGCCATCACGTGGCCTACCTGTACAACTACGCCGACCGGCCGCACAAGGCGCAGGAACGGTTGCACGAAATCATGTCCACCCTGTACACCACCGCCCCGGATGGCCTGTGCGGCAACGAGGACTGCGGCCAGATGTCCGCCTGGTACGTGCTCAGCGCAATGGGCATTTACCCGGTGAACCCCGCCTCGGGCGTGTATGACCTGGGCAAACCCATGCTGCGCCGGGCGGAGTTGCACGTGGGCGAAAAGCCATTTGTCATCACGGCACGCAACCTGACCGATGCCAACCGCTACGTGCAGTCCGTCAAGCTCAACGACCAGCCTTACAACAAGTTGTACATCACACACCAGGATCTGCTGCAAGGCGGCACGCTGGAATTCGAGATGGGCAGCCTGCCTTCAACAGCTTCCTTCGAATCGCTGGCGCAGCAGTAGGATGGGGAATAAGTAGCGGCATAAGAGTTATGCTCTGTGTGTTTCTTGCAGCCCGGCTCGTTGTAGCCGGGCTTTTTTCACGCCTTTTCCCACGTTCCTGCACAGGTTTTCTCAACCGTGAATATAAACCCAAATTGGTCATTAGACCATTCGTTGAATATCTTTGCCAGCTTACTACTTTGTGACGGCGTTTTTTGCCGCCTTCTCTCTCGACATAGTCCACTATGCCTTCAAGAAAAGCCAACAAAAACCGCTCGCCACAAGAACAGAAATCAAGCAAAGTTTAATGATCGATTTGGGATAAAAGCCGGAAGCTTCTTTATTTTTCTTCATCTTCTTCCTTTTTCTTTTATCACGCCTGTCGAGCGCAGATGTTCAAACAGCCCTCTTACCCGGTTATAGCCGATAGCAACATGTTTTTGCAGCTTGCTTATGGATTTGTTTTTTCTTGCGCTCTTTCTCTTCTTCGGAAAGGAAAGGCACGCACACATCGTCCGCCTTCCTCAGGCATTCTACAAGCACTTGATTGACATTGGACTGTACTTCCACTTGCTTGTCACTTGCTTCACATGTTTCCATAACTTTACATTTTATTTAATTCCACTTTTCAACTCCGCCACCGTCCGGCCATGCCATAAAAAAAGGACACAGCCTTACTTTTCGCTTATCTTTCGGTTTGGCTCTGGTAAAGCCCGGAATCAAAATAAGAAAAAAGCAGCCTGCGCCCTTGACGGGTGCAAACGTGCCAGACTCATTATTTCTTGATTCCTTGTTGAATTTACCAGATTTAACCGAATCAAATAATTGTCCGCAAGTTATGCCATATGTTCAAGCTCGTGATGTCTGTTTCGTACTTTCCTTTCCGTCTAATAATCCACTCACAAAACTATTAAAAATAATCCGAAAAGCACTACCGCCCTGCCATGCTCGTGACACGGCGGAAGAAAGCTTCGCGCACAGGCCACCAGCTACGCCCCACACCGTGTTTTTGGTCGCGGTACACGTGCCACTCGCGCTCGCCCCGGGTGAGGTTAAAACCCGCGAAGTTGGTGTGCGGCGGACAAGTCTCGTCTTGCAGTCCCACCCCCATAATGATGGGGCAAGTAATGTACGGAGCAAAATTCTTGACATCGAAGTAAG
>CALUML010000011.1 GCA_944321745.1 uncultured Bacteroidales bacterium | reverse complement strand
GATGAACAGGGCCGAAAAGAAGTACAACCACCCCAGGCTGCCTGCCGGGGACAGCCCATAGCCTAACCAAGCGAAGAAGAAACCCAGCGTGAGCGACACGAAACCGATAATCCAGAACGGAATGAGCTTGGCGAAGACGAACGAGGTACGGCTGATGGGGGTCACGTTAAGCTGTTCGATGGTGCCTTGTTCCTTCTCCACCACGATGTTGAGGGCGGACAAGTAGCCGCACAGCACGAGCAGGGAAATCATGATGAGGGCGGGTATCATGGTGTACTTGTAGTCCATCGTAGGGTTGAACTTGCTGATGCTCGTCATCTGCACCGTGGGGATGCCCGCCGTGTCGGGGTTGGCGGCTTGCAAGTCCTGCGAGAATTCGCGGCAGAAAGTGGTGATGTAGCTTTGCGCCATGCTGCCCAGCATACTGTTGACGGCGTTGACGGACACTTGCACGGGCACGCTCCCCGTGTTGGTGAGCGAGTTCTCGAAGTCATCGGGTATTTCGAGCACCATGTCGGCCTCGCCCACCTCCACCGCCTCGATACCTTCGCGGTAGTTAGGACTGGTGCCTACCAGACGGAAGTAGGTGGAATGGGCCAGCTTGTCCACGAACTCCTCGGACAAGGGCGAGCGGTCATTGTCCACCACCGTGAGGCGGATGTTCTTGATGTCCATCGTGGCCGCCCACGGCATCACCAGGATGACCATGAGCGGGAAGAAGCCCGTCAGGGCCAGCATGATTTTGTTACGTGCCAGCTGCTTGAACTCTTTTTCCAATAAAAACTTTAATGTCATAAGTATTTACTATTGGACGATTTACTATTTACTATTTGCTCCCTTACTCGTAACTTGTAGCTCGTAGCTCATCTATTCCAGCCTGTTCTTGAACTTCTTCATGCTGACCGTGAGCAGGAATACGGCCATGCCCGCCAGCACGAGGGTCTCTTTCAACGCAGACACGGCGGGCAATCCGGCTATCATCAGTTTGCGGGCGGCCGAGATGTACCACGTGGCAGGCAGGATGTTGGAGAGTACCTTCAGAATGGGCGGCAAGCTTTCAATGGGGAACAACATTCCCGACAGCAACATGGTGGGCACCATGAGCATGAGGGCGGACACCATCATGGCGATGACCTGGCGGTCGGACACAGTGGAGATGAGCAGCCCCAATGCCAGCGAGGTGAAGATGTACAGCAACGAAATGGATATGAGCGCGGCCATGCTGCCGTGCACGGGCACCCGCAGCACGAAGATAGCCAGCAACAGGATGGTAACCAGGTTGACGCACGACAGCACGAAGTACGGGGTCATCTTCGAGAGGATGATGTAGATGGGCTTCATGGGCGACACGAGCAGCACCTCCATGGTGCCGGTCTCCTTCTCACGCACGATGGCGATGGAGGTCATCATGGCGCAGATGAGCATGAGGATAAGCCCCATGATGCCGGGCACGAAGTTGTACGATGATTTCATCTGGGGGTTGTACAGCATCACCACGTTGGGCACGATGCCTGTGGCCTGCCCCTCGGGCATCTGCTCTTCGAAGTATTGCCCCACCACCGCGCTGATGTAGGCCATGTAGCTTTGGGCCATGGTGGCGTTGCTGGCATCGGCTACGATTTGCAGTTGCGGACCTTCGGGGGTGAACAACTTGTCGGAAAAGCCCGGTTCGAACACCAGCACGGCATCAACTTCGCCGGAACGCATCACCCGGTCGATGTCCGAGGGACTGTCCAGGAATTCTTTCACGGTGAAGTATTCGTTGGCATCGAGTCGTTGGGCTATCTGCCGCACCGTGTTGTCCGGCTCGGCCGACAGGATGGCCATGTCCACGTTGCGCACCTCGGTGCTCAGCGCGAAGCCGAACAGGATGATGAGCACCACCGGTATCCCCAGCAGGATGAGCATGGTGCGCCTGTCCCGCAGGATGTGGTAGAACTCTTTGCGAACAAAAGCAAGAAACTCTTTCATCAATTAACAATTAATAATTAACAATTAACGTTCTCGTCCTTCTTGGTGATGTCGGATTTGGAACTTTTGATGATGCTGACTAACAGTTTTATCAATTCTTTGCAATCAGTATCAATAGACAAAAAACTCTGCTCTGTTATGTATTGGCTGTCTTTTAGCAGCATGAGCCAATACTCGGTCTCGTTGGCCTCTTTCAATGCAATACTCAGCTTGTGTATGAAGTCCGGCTTGGATTGCACATACTCCGCTTCCCTGACCATTGCTCCTATGGCAGTACCGCTTCGCAGGAGCTGTTTGGATATGACGAATTCCTTTTGCTCATTGTTCAAGTATTGGTATGCCTTGACAATTCGACGGGCGAATGAGTAAGACTTCGTAGCGACTATGTTTTCACTTTTCATCGTTAATCGTTCATTGTCAACTGTTAATTGTTAACTGTTAATTGTTAATTATTCATTCGCTTCTTTCCGCTTTCCGGGCCAGTCGCCTGAACACTTGATCCATGGAATGGGCGTTGAACTGCTGCTTGAGGCGCGAAGGGGTGTCGAGGGCATCGATACGGCCATCCACCATGATGGAGACGCGGTTGCAATACTCGGCTTCGTCCATGTAGTGCGTGGTGACGAACACGGTGATACCCCGGTCGGCGGCCTCGTAAATCATTTCCCAGAACTGCCGCCGCGTTTCGGGGTCCACCCCGCCGGTGGGTTCATCGAGGAATACGATTTGCGGTTCGTGGAAGATGGAAACGGAGAAGGCCAGCTTCTGTTTCCAACCCAGTGGCAGCGACTTGACCAGCGCGTTGCACTCCTTGGTGAAGTGCAGCTTGTCCAGCAGCAGGCGGGTCTTCCGCTCGATTTCGTCCGTCTTCATGCCGTATATGCCGGCGTAGAGGCGGATGTTTTCCCACACTTTCAAGTCCTCATACAGCGAGAACTTCTGGCTCATGTAGCCGATGTGCTTTTTTATGTCTTCCTGCTGCGTGGCAATGTCGAAGCCTGCCACCCACCCCTCGCCGGAGGTGGGTATGCTCAGCCCGCACAGCATGCGCATGGCCGTGGTTTTGCCTGCCCCGTTCGCTCCCAGAAAGCCGAATATCTCGCCCCGCTGCACATCAAAAGAGATATGGTCAACTGCCGTGAACGTGCCAAACTGCTTGGTCAGATCCTTGGTATGTATAACAATGTCGGTCATCAGTTGTTATTGGTTTTGCATAATCGGATAATCGCGTAATCGAATAATCGCCTGGGTATATAATCTTTTTCTTCCATCATTCGCTTTCCCGGGAAGCCGTCTTGGCCAAGTGCATGTAGCAGTCTTCTATCGTGGCTTCTATCTGCTTGACTTCGGCGGCGTGCCCTTTGGACGTGAGGTAACGGTTCAGCGCATCGGTATCGAAGCCCTCGCCCCGGGTGGTGAAGTGGTGGTACTCGCCCGACACGTAGCAGTTGTCGATGTCCGGATAAGCCCGCAGGTCGTTCAGCAGGTGGTACATGTGCTGGCTCTTGGCTGCCCACAATGGCGTGCGGAAGCTGGCGGTGATGTTGTTGGGCTTGTCGATGCCGAGGAAACGCCCGTCCTTGATGAGCGCGATACGGTCGCACAGCCGGGCTTCGTCCATGTAGGGGGTGGAGACCACCATGGTGATACCCTCGGCCTTGAGCCGCTTCAGCATTTCCCAAAATTCCTTGCGCGACACGGGATCCACCCCAGTGGTCGGTTCGTCGAGGAAAAGCACTTCCGGTTTGTGGATGAGGGCGCAGCACAGAGCCAGTTTCTGCTTCATGCCGCCGGAGAGTTTCCCGGCACGGCGGGTCTTGAACGGCTCTATCTGCCGGTAGATGTCGGCCACGAGGTGGTAGTTTTCCTCAATGGTCGTGCCGAACACGGCGGCGAAGAACGTGAGGTTCTCCTCCACGCTCATGTCCTGGTACAACGAGAACCGCCCCGGCATGTAACCCACCCGCTTGCGGATTTCCTTGTATTCCTTCACCACATCGAAACCCGCTACCCGGCACGTGCCGCTATCGGGCAGTATCAGGGTGGTCATGATGCGGAACAGCGAGGTCTTGCCCGCCCCGTCCGGCCCGATGATGCCGAATATCTCGCCACGCCCGGCCTCGAAACTCACGCCCCGCAACGCCTGCACGTCGCCGTAATGCTTGTGTATGTCGTTTACAATGACAGGATTCATAGTTTTTGCTTGTTCGCTGAACCGCGGAACCGATGAACTGCTGAACTGCTTAATCGCTCAATCGGGTAATCGCATAATCGCTTCCGCGTTTTCGCGATTAAGCGATTCTGCGATTCAGCGTTTCCGCGTTTCTGCGTTTCCGCGTTTTCCTTAAAACTTCACGTCTCCGTACATGCCCAGCTTGAGGTAGCCGTCGTTGGGCACGGCCACCTTGACTGCGTACACCATGTTGGCGCGGTCGTCGGACGTGTAGATATTCTTGGGGGTAAATTCGCTTTTGTCGGATATCCAGATGATGCGGCCGTCGTAGTGCCGGTACTGCTCGTCGCCGAAGTCGGCCCGCACCTGCACCTCCTGCCCCAGGCGGATGTCGCCCAGCTGCGTGGAGGTAACGTAAACCTTGAGGTACACGTGTTCCATGTCGGCCAGTTTGAAGAGCGGACGGCCTGCCGAGGTCAGTTCACCGGTGTGGGCGTACTTGGCCAGCACCGTGCCGCTCATCGGAGCCGCCAGGTGGCACTTGCCCAGCCGGTCGTCCAGTTGCGCCACCTGTGCCTGCATGGCAGCCACTTGCGCGTCCGTGCCTGCCCTCGATTGGTCCAGAGCGGTGCGTTGTGCTTCCAGCTGCTTCTCCAACACGAGTATGGCCGAGTTGATGTCGTCCAACTGCTTGGTGGTGGCGGCTTCCGCTTTCAGCAGATTTTCCACCCGTGTCTTTTCCTGGAGCTGTTTGCTCAGTTGCTCTTCCAGTGGAGCCAATTGGCTGGCCACGTCGGGACGTGAGGCTTCCAAGGCCTTGATGTTCGCTTCCAGTTGCTGTTTTTGCAGGAACAATTGCACGGAGTCGATTAAGCCCACTACCTGCCCCTGTTTCAGTTGGTCGCCTTCCGACACATCGAACCGCAGGATGGCACCCGACACTTCGCTCGACACCAGTACTTCATCGGCATCGAACGTGCCGGTCGCATCGTAGTCGCCCAACCCGTCGGAACACGATGCCAGCAACACGGCCGCTCCCAACAGGCTTGCCCATGTCTTCTTTCCGCATGTTACGTTTCTCTCTTTCATAAATCTGTTATGTAGTTAGTAGTTAATGGTTAGTAGTCAAGTTTCAGCAGCTATCAGTGCTCATTGATAACTGTTCATTATTCATTGTTCATTGTTCATTGTTATCGTAGTTTACCGTATGCTTCAGGTCGTAGATGTCCTTCAGCAGTTCTATTTCGTGCGTCACCTTGTTTTGGCGGGCCAGGTTCTCGGCGTGTATCTCGCGCAGCAGGTCGTTCACCGTCACGCTGCCGTTCTGTACGCCTGCCGCCGCCCGCTCGCGAATGGAGGTGCGCAAGCGGATGATTTCGTCATCCTCTTTCATCACCTCGTGCATGCGTTCGATGCCGATTTGCTCCTGCTTGCTTTTCAAGTTCATGTTGTAGAGGAACGCATCGCGCTGGATGGCGATTTGCGAGCGTGCCATGTCTATCTTGGCCAGGTCGCTCTTGCGGTTGTAGAAGCCGGAGATGTTCCACTTCAACTGGATGCCTGCCACGAAGTAAGGCTCCCAGCCGTTGTTCATCATGGTGGAGAACATGTCCAGCCCCATGTTGGAGTACGCGCCTTGGAAGAACGCCCCTATCTGCGGCTTGATGGCCGCATCCACGCCCCGTTTCTGCGCATCGAGCAGGCGTTGCTGCGCGTCGAGGAAGTTCAGTTCGGGGCGTTTGATTTGCAACTCGGCGGGCAGCACGGTCATGGCGGGCTTGACAAACTCCGTGCCCTCGGCAATCTCCTGCCCCGTCATAATGCCGAGCATGATGCGGTAGGCCTTCAGGCTCGCGTTGATTTCGGACTGCTGTTGGCGTGCCGATAGTATCTCCACTTGCAGCTTGTCCGCATCGCTCGGTTCGGCCACGCCCAGCTCCACGCACGACTGCACCATGCGCAGGTTGCGCTCCAGCTCGTCCATCATCAGGCCGACTTCCTTGCCTTTTTCCTGCAACAGCAACGTGCCGAAGAACAGTTGGTTCACCCGTTCGCGCAAGGCGTACATTTCCGTTTCCCAATTCTGCTTGTCGGCCTCGCCTTGCGCCTTGGCGGCTTCCACCTGCGCCTTCACCGCGCCGCCCCCGTAGATGATTTGCTGCACGTCGATGGCCGCCTTGTACTGGTCTTTGGGGATGCCATCATAATTGAGGTCGGGCATGTCGATACCGGCCAGGCTGGCGAGCGGGCTGTCCTTCAAGTCGCCCACCATGTCCACAATGTCCTGCGGGATGGTTACCACGTCCGATTGGTACGTGGCTTGTGCCGAGATGGACACCTGCGGCAGCCAGTTGTGCTTGGCGTTGGCCACGGTGTATTCGCTCGTCTTTTCCACCAGTTCGCGCTGCTTCACGAGGGGGTAGTTCTCGCGGACCAGTTGCTGGCATTGTTCGAGCGTGAGGGTCTGCGCCGCCAGCGGGGCGAGCATGGCGGCGAAGACAACCGATAATGAAACTCTTTTCTTCATATATTATATATATTTCAGATTTCAAATTCCAGATTGCGTGTTTCCCGCAGATTTCGCAGATAAGCGCAGATAAGTTCTCATTTCTTACCTTTTGCTCTCTTACCTCTGCCCGTAGGGCGTTGCCCCACGCTGAGAGCCACAAGGTCGTTGGCCTTGGCTGCTGTAACTCCATCACCTGTAACTCGTAGCTTGTAGCTTGTAGCTCGTAGCTATCCCAGCATTTTCCTCATCCATTGGGGGATGAGAGCGGCGCGCTCGGCCAACAGGGTCTTCACTTCGCTGTCCGAAATCAGCTCCACCTTGGTCCACAGGGGCAGCATGATGTAAGGTCCCACCGAGAGCACGAACAGGTTGAGGATGTAGTGCAACGGGTTCGTGCCCGGCTGTCGGCGTGCCAGCTGGTCGGCAAACGACGATTCCCTAATTTCGCGGGCGGGCAGCACCTCTGCCAGGCTCACGTCCTGCTTCTGCAATTCGCCGAAGACGAACATGGGCAGGTTGAGGTCGCCCTGTAACACTTCGGCCAGCATGGCGGTGACGCGCTCGATTTTGTCGTCGAGCGGCAGGTCGCCGTCCTGCAACACGGGCAGGATGGAACCGAACAGCAACCCCACCTTGCGCCGCATCACGATAGAGAAGAGCCGCTCCTTGCTCTTGTAATAATAGTTGATGAGGGCCGGGTTGACCTCCGCCGCGTGGGCGATGTCGCGCGTGGTGGTGGCGGCATAACCGTTTTGCGTGAAGAGGGCATCGGCCACGGCCAAAATCTTTTCTTCTGCGTTCAAGTCTTTCATAGAGTCTGTCATTTCGTTTGGTGCGACAAAGATACACAAATTTAACCAGCTGTTTAAAGCATTTGTTTAAAACGCCCCGTGGTTTTATTCATTTTTTGCAAATGTTTAAATTCGTTTGAGGGAGAGCATGGAGCAGGGATGCGGATGCGGCAAGTAGGTTTCCCCGCATCCATACTTCTACCGTTGCCCATCTATTCTTCCGATGATGCCCACACATACTTTCTATCGTCCGCACAAATTCTTAAAACTAAACCTTGGTTTATATAAACTGAGACTTAGTTTTTATAAACTGAGACTTAGTTTATAAAAACCGAGTCTTAGTTTTAAGAATAGATAGGCAAAAGAGGAAGAATATGTAGGCATCGACGGAAGAATAGATGAGCAAGTGACAAAGTATGGATAAGCAAGCGGGAAATCAACATGGCTTGACATGCCGTCGTGGAAGACCGTCGCCCAAGCGGGGCGGACAGTTCGTCAGGCCGGGATGTTTCATGCGGGGAAGTGCATGGCTTCCTTTATCGGCGGGCAACAAGGATGGTCGCAGGAGAGGTGCTGCCTGCGACGGGAAAAGGGGAGCGGGGATGCCATTCCTGGACTATGTGCTGTTTATCGGGTCGATGGTAGCGTACATGAATTCCGACTTGGCAGTCCGGTCTTCAATTTTTGAGATTGAACCGCAAGCGGTTGTACCGCCAGGCCATGTGTCCGCCCAGGTAGAGCATGGGTTGGGCATCGGCAGAGGGGGCGGGCCACAGGCGGATGGGGTCGGGCAGGTCGGGCGGTTCTACAGACGAGGGTTGCCCCGTGCCGAAGTCGAGTGCATAAACGGGGAACTTGCTCATGTCGTTGATGTAAAGGGTAGTGGGGCGTTTGCCGTTGGCATCGTCCACATCGAATGGCACGCGGGGCAGGGCGCACCCGGCGGTGCAGGCATTGAGGCGCACGTAGTCGGTCAGCAAGTGACCGCCATCGGTCAAGTAGCCGTGCAAGTGGGCCTGCAACCGCGCCGCCGCTTCGGGGATGTCCATACCGGCATGAAAGCCACGGGCCACCAGGTTGACAACCGCATTGCCCGCATATTTACGGGGCAACGAGGGGATGCGCCCGCGCAGGTTGCACACGGTGACTATCGAGCCGGACAGGAGGGGCGGAGTGGCGTTCAACCTGCGGCAGGCGTGGAGCAGCCATGCCGCCAGCACGGCATACGAACCCACCGGGGCATCCTGACGCTGCGCCGCTTCCTGCCGCCACGCGGCCAATTGGTCGCGGGGCGGAAGCGGGGCTTGGGCATACAGGTGGGTGATGCCCCGTGCCTCGCGCCCCAATTGCCGGAGCAGGGTGCTTAGCCCTACCTTGGCCCAACCGGCTTCGGTCACTTGCCGGAGGGCTTCCTCGCGGGTGAAGTCGGCGGGGCGGGGAAAGGCTTCGGCATCCAGGCAGGGTGCTTCCACGGGCAGCTGCCGGGACAGTCGTCCCCAATCGTCCATCAGGGTGTAAAACGCTGCCCCGTCCGCACAAGCATGGGAGCATTGCACGCCCAGCACGCAACCATCGGCCAGGCGAGTGAGACGGGCGGCAAACAAGGGCGCTCGGCCTTGCTGCATGGCCTTGGCCGTCAATCCGGGCAGGAAGAGGGAACGGACGCGCGGCTGGACGGAAGCTTCGTCCGTTCGCAAAGGGCTTTGTGCGGTGTCAAACTGCACACCGCCACGGCTCCACGCAATGCCCCGGTCGCCCTCGATGCGTCCCGCCAGCAGGGGATAGAACGTAAGCAGCTGTTCCAATGCCCCGGCCAACGTGTCGGGATGGGGCGGGTCGGGGAAGAACCACAGCCCGTCGATAATCATGCTGCGACAGGCCTTGTCCAAATAAGTGAACGGTCGGAAGCCCTCTTGGGGGTGGGGAGGGGTGATAAGCATGGGATAATAGGGTTTAGGTACGCCAAGACGGGAAGACGCGAAGGGCATCCTTGCATCCTTACGTCTTGGCGTGCAGTTTGTTTACGCCTTCGGCTCCATGGTCACGATGGGCACGAGCATTTCTTCCATGGAGATGCCGCCGTGCTGGAAGGTGTTCTTGTAGTAGCTCACGTAGTAGTTATAGTTGTTGGGATAGGCAAAGAAGTCGTCGTTGCCTGCAAAGATATAGCTGGAGCTCACGTTGGGGCTGGGCAACCCCACGCGGTCGGGCTGGAGCACCTCGAACACTTCCTTTTTGTTATAATTCAAATTCTTGCCCACCTTGTAGCGCAGGTTCACGTTGGTGTTGCGGTCGCCTACCACCTTTACGGCATTTTTCACCTGGATGGTGCCGTGGTCGGTGGTGAGCAGCACTTTGTATCCCTTCCATGACAGAGCTTTGAACAGTTCATACGTGGCCGAGTGCTTGAACCACGACAGGGTGAGCGAGCGGTAGGCCTCGGCATCGTTGGCCAGCTCGCGCATCATCTTGGAATCGGTACGGGCGTGCGACAGCATGTCGATGAAGTTGAGCACGCACACGTTCAGCTGGTTGCCCTCCAGGCGGGGAAGCTGGTCTATCAGCTTCTGGCAGGCCGTGGAGTCATTCACCTTATGGTAGGAGAAGGTGTAATTCTTGCGGAAACGACGGATTTGCGTTTCTATCAGTTCCTTTTCGTTCATGTTCTTGCCCTCTTCCTCCTCCTCGGCCACCCACAGGTCGGGGAACATTTCCTGGATTTGCAGCGGCATCAGCCCGGCAAAAATGGCATTGCGGGCATACTGTGTGGCAGTGGGCAGGATGCTGCAATACAGTTCTTCCTCGTCAAACGTGTAGAACTCGCCCAGCATCTCGCGTATCATGCGGAACTGGTCGTAGCGGAAGTTGTCAATCACCACCAGGAACACTTTCTCGCCCTGGTCGAGCAGGGGGAACACCTTGCGCTTGAACAGGTCGGGGCTCATCAGCGGGCGGTTTTCCGGATGGGCGAACCAGTCGTGGTAATGTTTCTTGACGAACTTGGTAAAGGTACTGTTAGCCTCGTCCTTCTGCATACGGAGCATCTCGGTCATGCCGTTGTCGGCCTCGGCCAGTTCCAGCTCCCAATATACCAACTTGCGGTACACTTCCACCCAGTCCTCGTAAGTGAGCGAGTCGTTTATCTGCATCCCGATGCGCCCGAACTCCGAACGGTACGTGCTGGTGGCATGTTCCGTCACGATTTCCTTCTTGTGGATATTCTTTTTCAGCGTCAGCAGTATCTGGCTGGGGTTGACAGGCTTGGTCAGATAGTCGGCAATCTTGTTGCCGATGGCCATGTCCATGATGTTTTCTTCTTCGCTTTTCGTAATCATCACCACGGGCACGTTCGGGGCCAGCTCCTTGACCTGTGCCAAGGTCTCCAACCCGCTCAGGCCGGGCATGTTTTCGTCCAGGAAGATGATGTCGTACACATCTTGCCGCACCAGGTCGATGGCATCCTTGCCGTTTGTAGCCGTCTGCACGTCATAGCCTTTTTCTTCCAGAAACAAGATGTACGGGCGGAGCAGGTCCATCTCGTCGTCCGCCCAAAGTATTTTGTCTTTTCGCATATTAAACCCAAATATTTCAGATTTCAAATTGCAGATTTCAGATTGTTCCCGCAGATAACGCAGATGAGCGCAGATGCGGGAATGGACATCATGTTGCCTGTCCCCAGCTTCCCCTTTAGGGGTCAGGGGTTCACTTCAAGTAGTATTCCTGCATGAACTTGGTGTAGATGCTCAAGGCATCGTTTTGCATCAGCACGTTGAGATTGCGCTGCGTGCCGAAGAGGTTGCGGTAGTTGCTGCCCTTCAATCCCTCGAAAAGGTTCTTTTCCTTCACCATGCGCAGCAGGTACGACTTGGCTACGTTGGCATCGCCGAAGCTGCCGATGATGATGACCTGCCGCCCGCCTACGGTCTCCATGGCCACGTCGAGGTTGAGCATGGCGTAGTTCTGTGCGTTGTAGGCATCCATGTCGGCCTTGAAACGGTCGAAATCGGGCGTACCGCTCAGCACGTACAGAGCCACGAAGTGCGGCTTGTCCGGCTGGTAGGCAAAGAGGCCTTCGTAGAGGTCGAGTCCTTCTTCCTCCGCCAGTTCCTGCACCACGGGATGTACCGGCTCGGCAGACGCGGATTCGGGTTGCGGGACTTCCACCGGCTGGGATGCCTCCCCGGCTTGCTGTGTTTCGGGAATGGGCAGGGTGTCGGCTGCCGCTTCGGCAGGTTGCGATGCTTCCGTCGGGGGTGCGGGCAGTTCCTCGTCGGGCAACACCGTTACCGGCACTTCCTCAACCGCCGTGGACGGTGCGGGCTGCGATTCGGCAATCGGAGCAGGCTGTTCGGCTTGCGGCACGGGGGCGGCCTCGATGCTCACGCTGCGGTCGCCCAGTTGCTGAGCCTGGAACAACAGGTAGGCATCCAGCCCCAGCAGGCGAAGCAGGGCGAAGTTTTCTTCCGAGATAATCACTTCCTGCATACCCATCTGGCGGAACAGGTCGCCCAGCGTCAAGTCCTTGTTGACCGAACTGATGTACCACTGCGCCTCGTCATACGATTCGAAATTGGTGACCGACAGCACTTGGCGCGTGTCGTCCAGCGGATTGAGCACGAGGTCGAATTCCTTAATCATGAACCGGGTGAAGTTGTATGCGGCCACCTGGTACATGAGGGCGTACATGGCTTGCTGCTCCGCCGCGCTGATGAACATCACCCGGTGCTTGCCCTGCTTGTCGGGCGAGTAGGCCTGCCCAGCCGCCACGGAGTCCACCGCCTCCATGGCCGCTTTCAGTTCGTCGCCCCGGCGAGTGAGCAGCGTACCGTGTGAGGTGCCGGTCTGTGCCTCGCGCCCTTGGCGTATCATGGCCGCGATATCCTTGGCCATGGCACTTACGTCACTCTGCGGGTAGGCAGCCACCAAGTCGTTCAAGGCTTGCTCGAAATGTTCGGGCGTGTCGGTCTTGCCGATGGTGAGTGCTTCCAGAAAGAGGAATTTCGGCATCAGGTCGGACAGCGGGTAGTTCACGCGGGCATGGTACACGTTGTCCACCACCTCCTGGAAGCGGTTGGCCGAGTAGGCCGCGTAAGTGGCTGCGTAGAGCGAATCCTGCTCCTGCTGCATCTGGTTGAAGCGGGCAATGTAGTCCGGATGCGCCAGTATTTGGGCATACTTCGTGTCCGGATAGTCGCGCACTATCTTGTCGCGATACAGGTCGGCTGCCGCCTGGTCCTCTCGCTTGGTCTCTATCAGATAGAGTTGGAAGTAAGCATCGGGCACCCGGGCATCCGTGCCGAAGCGGCGGATGAATTCCTCGTAGGCCTCCACGGCCAGTGGCAGGTCGTTCAACTTGTCCTTGTAAATGACTCCCATGCTGAGCAGGGCATCGGCTATTTGCTGGTTGGACAACGCGATTTGTTCCGGCGTGGAGGGTATTTGCTTCAGGTAGTATTCCGGATTCTTGTCGTCGGGCAGGGCGTTTTGCACGCTGTCGCCTGACAGGCTGTCGGTGGGGAGTCCGTCGCCCATGCCGTCGCCGAAGCCGTCATCGGCAAACAAGGCCGCCGACTTGTTCATGCGCCTCCAGTTGTCCTCCAGCTTGCGGTTGCCCCAGCGCTTCTGGAATTCGGCTTTGCCCGTGCGCACCAGGTTGGCGTTGTAAAAATACCACTTGCCTGCATCCGCGCCCGCCGGGCCACCGATGGGGACGAATTTGTTGGCCTCTTCCTCGGCCAGCCGGGCCTGTTCCTCGGCCTTCTCCTGTGCCAGGCGTTCCTGTTCTATTTTATATTCTATTACTTTTTTGATGACTTCCAGCTGTTCCTCTTCGGACAGGGTGGCCAGGTGTTGCAGGCTGTCTTGCAGCACGACCGTCTCGTAGGGCACCACCAGTTCGCCCAGCACTTCCGAGAGGCGCGACACCCGGGCGTAATCATCATGTTCCGGCGTGATGATGCCCGATGCTTCGGCGTAGGCCGGTTGCGCCTCCACGTAGTCGCGCCGTCCGTAGAACAAGTCGCCCATCTTGATGAGCGTCACGGCCTTTTCCACCCCGTTGCGGGTGCTTTTCTCGGCTGCCAGGCGGTAATTTTCCACCGCCCGTGCCGTATCGCCGTTGTTCAGGTAGGCATTGCCGATGGCGTAATATATCTGATCCAGATAGTCCTTGTTGTTGCTGTTCCTGGCCATTTTGTTCAGTTCTTTCAGCACCTTGTCCATGCTGGTGCCCGCCATGAGTTGAGCGCGGTTGATGCGGGCGTTGAAGTCCATCACGTAGGGCGGATTCATCTTGAGCACGGCCGTGTAGCTGTCGATAGCTGCCTGCCGGTCGCCCGTGAGTTGCTGCAACTGGGCTTGTACGAAAGTAAAACGTTGTTTCATGGCCTTGTTCCGCTCGCGCGATACCAGCATCTCCACGAAGGGCAATGCCTCACGGTAGCGGTCCTGCTTGAGAAGGAGCACCGCGTTGGCCGAGGCAAACAGCCCCACGTTGGCACTGCGCAGGTCATCCTGGTTCACCTTACCCAGCATCTGCTCCGCCTCGTATATCCAGTCCATTTCGGCATAGGCCCGCACCATCCATAGCTGGCACTGCGCCACCAAGTCCTTGTCCGTGGCATAGAAGCGCGAGATATAGGTGAACGTGCCGATGGAACCCAGGAAGTCCGCCTTGTGGAATTCAGACCTGGCCACCAGCATCCAGGCATCCTTCAAGGCGGGGTTGAACTCGCTTTGCTCGTAAAACGCCCGGTAGGCCGGGTCGCTCCACTTCTTCGAGTCGCGTTTGGGCTTGGCTTTGATGGAGTGCAGCTTGATGGCCTTGCGCCCTTTCTCGATGGCGCGGTCCATGTTGGAGGTAGCCGCCGAGGCGTTGTCGTGGTGGCTGATGGGATAGAGCGGTATCACGGTGGAGTAGTCGTCCACGTTGCCTTCGAGCATATTGCGAAGCCCCTCCTCGTAGCTTTCGTTGCCGTTGAAGGCAATGTTGTATCGGGTGGTCAGCGCATGGAAATTGCGCGTGAGCCACGTGTTCTTCTTCGTAGAACACGCCGTGAGCAGCAGCAAGGCCGCCAACAACCACGCGGTTTGTATCGTTCTATTCATTGAATATGAGTAAACAAGTTGACGAGTAAACGAGTTGACGAGTAAACAAGAGGGAGTTACGAGTTACAGAAGTTACAAGTTACGCCTGTTGCCATTCGGGACGGGAAGCGGGCAGGACTTTTCCCTTTGTACTTTCTCCTTTAAACTTTTCACTTTCCCTCTTTAAACTTTCCCTCTCTTTTAACGGGCAAAAGTAATTAAAATTGCCTGTTAATGGCTAACTTTGCATCCTAAAAAACGATAACGCGATGCTTGCACTCTTCATCATACTGATAGCAACCCTGGCACTGGTGCTGCTGGCGCGGTGGATGTACCGCCGCACCACGCCGGATGCACCGCCCCCTGCCGCGGAGGTGGACAGCGGCTGCTGCGGCGCGCATGCCGTGTGCGAAAAGGAAACCCTGCTCAACGCGAGCAACAAGCCGGTGTATTACGATGACGAAGAACTGGACGCGCTGGCGGGCATTGCCCCGGACGACTACACCGATGCCCAGGCCGCCATGCTGGCCGACGTATTCTACACATTAAAGGAAAAAGACGTGGCCGGATGGTTGCGCAGCCTGCAAATACGCCGCATCGAGTTACCCGAAGAACTGCGCGACGAAGCCCTGCTCATCGTGCGCGAACGGCGGGGACTGTGAGGAAGCAGGGGCGTGAAAATGAGCGGCCCCGGATGGTGGCAAAACCATTGCATGCGTATGCTAAAAATTATGTACTTTTGTTTCTCGTTGCAACCGGCAACGCATCAACCACAATGAAACGACTGCTACCTACACTATTGCTATATATACCGTGCCTGCTGGCCAGCCCGGTGATGCGGGCACAAAGCGCGGACAAGGCACAGAAACTGTTCTTCGACCAGCAATACGAAGAAGCACGCGACCAATACCGGGCCCTGTTGCGCCGCAGCCCCAAGAGCGCGTTGTACAACTACCGCTACGCCCGCTGCTGCTACGAGCTGGGCGACGACTCCACGGCCATCCGCTACTTCGAGGCTGCCGGCGACCGATATCCGCTGCGCGACTTCTACCTCGGCGAGCTGTACTTCGATGCCTACGAATTCGACCGCGCCATCGAGGCCTACGCCCAATACCTGCCTTCCCTGGATGAGGACGACGAGCGCATCCCCGCCCTGCGCAAGAAGATGGCCCGGGCGGAACTGGCCGCACGCTTCCTGGCCCGGGTGGAGGACATCGCCGTAGTGGACAGCATGGTGGTGTCCAAGGACGACTTCCTGTCCTATTACCGCATCGCCAGCGAATTGGGCACACTGCATCAGGAACGCATCTTGCTACCGGACAGTACCTTGGCCGACCAAGTGCGCTACACCACCCAGCGGCAGGACCGCACATACTTCTCCGACTCCATTGGGGGCTGCATGAGGCTGTTCACCGCCTTCCGCCTGCTCGACGGGTGGTCGCACCCCACCCTGCTGCCCGAGGCCGTCAACGCAAGCGGCAACGTGAACTACCCGTTCCTGATGCCCGACGGCGTGACCCTCTACTTCGCCTCCGACGGCGAAGGCTCGATGGGCGGATACGACATCTTCATCACCAAATACATGCCCGCCACCGGCCAATACCTCACACCCGAGAACGTAGGCATGCCCTTCAACTCGCCCTACAACGACTACATGATGCTGGTGGACGAGGCCAACGGCATCGGATGGTTTGCCACGGACCGCTACCAGGCCGAAGGGCAAGTGGCCATCTACCTGTTCGTGCCCAACGAGGCCACCCGCGTGCTACGCGCCGCCGACCCCGCCTACGCACGCCGCGCCGCCCGGCTGCAAGCCTACCGCGAAGCCAATCTCCACGGCGGGGCAGCCTCCTCCTCCAAAACCAAGCATAACGCCACCGAAACGGACGATGCCTTCGAATTCATCATCACCGACCGGATTGTCTATACCCGCGCCGACCAATTCCGAAGCCCGGAAGCCCGGCAAGCCTGGCAACGACTGAACGATTTGAAAAAGAAACAGGAAAAAACAAGGACAGAACTGGCCGGCCTGCGCCAGACCTACGCCCAGGCTTCGGATGAAACGGAACAAGCAGCCATCGCCCCGAAGATACTTGCCCTCGAAAAACGGATGCAGGAACAAGAGGCACAGATGCACGACCTCGCCCAGCAGGTGCGCAACAACGAAATCAAAGCATTGGGAGAATAAAAGGAGGGGAAGCCTCACTCAACCCCTCCCGAAGAAGAGAATACCAGCCAACGTGAGTTCGGTATAAGAAGCAGCATAAAGCACTGCCTTTCAAGTTACTTTCTTGTACCGAACTCGCATTTTAAAAGGGGTGCAACCCTTTTAGGCAAAAGGGTATCGACCCTTTTAGGCAAAAGGGTGCTGACCCTTTTAGGCAAAAGGGTAAGACCCCTTTGGGCAAAAGGTCGAGCCCCCTTTGGGCAAAAGGGTAAGACCCTCTTGGGCAAAAGGTCGAGACCCCTTTGGGCAAAAGGTCAAGACCCCTTTGGGCAAGTGGTAAAGCCCCTCCTTGGGAAAGGTTGGGGAGGCCTCCCCCGTCACCGCACGGCCTTGACCATGCGCTCGTGCCCGGCCAAGTCGCGCCGCAACTCCACCTCCGCGAAGCCCAAGGAATGCAACAACTCCACCACCGCCGCCCCGGCATCATAATGTATTTCGAAATAAAGCCTGCCGCCTGCAGACAAATGCCGCCAGGCAAACGCCCCGATATGTTCGTAGAACAGCAACGGATGCCCATCGGGCACGAAGAGAGCGCGCGCAGGCTCGTGTGCCAGCACCTGCCGGGCCATGTGCGCCTTTTCCCGCTCGGGAATGTAGGGCGGGTTGCTCACCACCACGTCCCATTGCTCGTCACCCGGATAAGACTGCAAAATGTCACAAAGGCGGAAACGCACCTCCACCCCGTGCCGCCGGGCGTTGCGGGCAGCCACGGCCAACGCGTCGGCCGATATGTCGAAGGCATCCACCTGCCACGGAAGCATACGCCGCTTCAACGTCACCGCTATGCAGCCGCTGCCCGTGCCCACGTCGAGCAAGCACCCGCCTGGAAGCGAACGGTTATCGCGCTCCACCCACTCCACCAGCTCCTCCGTCTCGGGCCGGGGAATAAGCACCGCCTCGTTCACCTCGAACCGCAACCCATAAAACTCCGCCTCGCCCAACACGTATTGCACGGGCACGCCCTCCCGCAGCTTTTCCACGAAAGTGACGATTTGTTTTCGCTGTTCAGCAGGAAAAGCCGTATCTTTGTTCACCAAAACGCGAGCGTGGGACAACCCCGTCGCCCGCTCCATCAGCATGAATGCGATGGTGCGTGCTTCGCCGGGCGTGTAAAGTGCCCGCAATGAGTCCTGAATGTAAGCCAGCATCTGTTGCATAACGGCTGCAAAAATAAGGAATAATATCGGAAGCGGGGAGCGAGTAGCGGGTAGCGGAAAAACCCAACCGCATGGCACTTGTAGCTTGTAGCTCGTAGCTTGTAACTTGTATAACAACAGACATATGGAAAAGAAAGAAAACCAACTCAGCATCGAGCTGTCCGCCGAAGTCGCGGAAGGCACGTACTCCAACCTGGCCGTCATCTCGCACTCCACGTCCGAGTTCGTCATTGACTTCGCCCGCATCATGCCGGGCACACCCAAGGCGCACGTGAAATCGCGCATCATCCTCACGCCCGAACACGCCAAGCGGTTGCTGTTCGCCTTGCAGGACAACATCGTCAAGTTTGAAAACCAATACGGCAAAATCAACATGCCCGAAACCCGCTACGTGCCCCCTACCCCCATGGGCTTCGGCGGCGGGGAAGCATGATTTTAGCTACAAGCTACGAGCTACAAGTTTTTCGCCACGCCGCATGGCACTCGTAGCTTGTAGCTTGTACTTGTAGCTCTATGGAACATCAACAATACATGCGCCGCTGCCTGCAACTGGCACGGCGGGGAGCGGGATACGTGGCCCCCAACCCCATGGTGGGGGCGGTCGTGGTGTGCGACGGGCGCATCATCGGCGAAGGCTACCACCGCCACTTCGGCGGGCCTCATGCCGAGCCGAACGCCATCCGCGCGGTGGCCGACCCCGACTTGCTGCACCGCTCCACCCTCTACGTCGGCCTGGAACCATGCTCGCATTACGGCAAAACGCCACCGTGCGCCGACCTCATCGTGTCGTGCGGCATTCCCCGCGTGGTTGTCGGCATGCTCGACCCCAACCCCCAGGTGGCGGGGCGCGGCATCCGCAAGTTGCAAGCGGCCGGTATCGAGGTGGTGACAGGTGTGCTGGAGGCGGAATGCCGGGAACTGAACAAGCATTTCCTCACGTTCCACGAACAGCACCGGCCCTACGTGTCACTGAAGTGGGCGCAAACCGCCGACGGCTTCATCGACCGCCTGCGCACCTCGCCCGCCGAATCTCCCCTGACCATCTCCAACGAACTGACCCGCACCCTCACCCACCGCGAACGCGCCGAGCACCAGGCCATCCTGATAGGCGGACGCACGGCGGTGCTGGACAATCCCTCGCTCACCCTGCGCCATTGGCCGGGACGCAACCCCGTGCGCCTCGTCATCGACCCCGGCGGACGGGTGCACGACGGCCTGCACATGTGCGACGGCACGGTGCCCACCATCGTTTACACCGCACAGCCCCGCCCCGGACACGAAGGATTGGAGTATGTGCAGACCGACTTCCGTGACCCGGACGTGCTACGACATATTTTATATAATGTATATGAACACGGCATCAACTCCGTGCTGGTGGAGGGCGGCGCACACACGCTCGGCGAATTCATCCGCCATGGCCTGTGGGATGAAGCCCGCATCGAAGTGTCGCCCCTGCGCATCGGCCAAGGCGTGCCCGCCCCCACCCTGCCCCTGCCACCCGCCACCACCCAGGACTACCAAGGGCATACGTGCCTGTTTTATAATAGAGGCAAGAGGAGATAGGAGATAGGAGAAAATGGGGAAAGAGTAAATCCAAGGCCAACGGCCTTGTGGCTCTCAGCGTAGGGCATCGCCCTACGGGAAAAGGCGGACAGGCAATCCAAGGCCAACGGCCTTGTGGCATTCAGCGTAGGGCATCGCCCTACGGGAAAAGGCGGACAGGCAATCCAAGTCCAACGGCCTTGTGGCTCTCAGCGTAGGGCATCGCCCTATGAACAAGGGGCGAGAAGTGAGTACCTCTCTGCGTAAATCTGCGCCATCTGCGGGAAATTACCTCGGGAAATAATCTGCAATCTGGAATTTGAAATCTGAAATAAAAAATGAAACTCTACATCGTACCCACCCCCGTCGGCAATCTGGAAGACATGACATTCCGCGCCGTGCGCGTGCTGAAGGAAGCCGACCTCATCCTGGCCGAGGACACGCGCACCAGCTCCGTGCTGCTGAAGCACTACGGCATAACGACCCCCATGCACTCGCACCACAAGTTCAACGAACACCAGACCGTGGACTCCGTGGTGCGCCAAATCCAGGCGGGAACCGTCACCGCCCTCATCTCCGATGCCGGCACGCCCGCCATCTCCGACCCCGGCTTCCTGCTGGTGCGCGCCTGCGTGGAACAGGGCATCGAGGTGGAATGCCTGCCGGGAGCCACGGCCTTCGTGCCCGCCCTAGTGGATTCGGGACTGCCCAATGACCGCTTCTGCTTCGAAGGCTTCCTGCCCCAGAAAAAAGGGCGGCAAACCCGCCTGCGCGCCCTGGCCGAGCACACCTGCACCATGGTGCTGTACGAGTCGCCCTACCGGGTGGCCAAAACACTCACGCAACTGTCCGAATACCTGGGAAGCGACCGGCAGGCTTCCGTGTCGCGCGAGATATCCAAAGTACATGAAGAGACCGTGCGCGGCACCCTGGCCGAACTGGCCACCCACTTCACCACACAACCCCCGCGAGGCGAATTTGTCATCGTCGTGGCGGGAAAAAGCGAGAAAAGCGACCCCAAAGCATAAAAAAAGCAGGCCTTTTGTCAAACTATTTGCCCCAAATGTTGTACAATAAAAAGTTATGTAGTACTTTTACCCCCGCAAACAAGAATATCAATACTAACAATCAAACAAATAGTATTATGAAATCAGCCATTTACCCATCGTTGGCACTTGCGGCGGTGCTCTCATTCGCCTCATGCGGGTACGAATCGCCCAAATACAAAGCCTTGAAGGCGCACACCGACTCCATCGCCGCCGTGCAGCAGTCCCTGGCACGGGACGTGCAGGAATACTTGTACGTGTTCGACCACATCGGTCAAAGCGCGGGCAAAATCATGAACAAGGAAGCCGACCACGTGCAGCAAATCAAAACCAAACTGAACAATGAAAACAACGCCCGCGTGAACGACAACATAGCCAAGCTCAACACCTTGCTGCAAGCCAACCAGGAAGAAATGGAAGCCTTGAAGAAGCAGGCAAGCCGCAACGCCTTCCGCGCAACCAAGCTGCAACGCGAAGTGGACCGCGTCAAAGCACTCCTGGAAGAAGAATGCGCCAAGACTGCCACGCTGCAAGCCGAAGTGACCGCCCAAGACTCCACCATCGCCGCGCTGGACAACACGCTCAAGGCGCTCAACACCGAACTGGCCGATGCCAAGAAGCAACTGGGCGAACAAAAGGAACTGATTGACAAATACGAAGACGAACTCTTCACGGGCTACTACATTGCCGGTAAGAAGTCGGTGCTGAAGCAGAAAGCCGTGCTGGCCGGAGGCTGCCAGGCCACCCTCTTCGCCGAAGGTGCCAACAAGAAAGACCTCACCAAGGTCAACATCCTGGAAACAACCAGCATCAAGCTACCCGACAACGTGAAAGGGAAAATCCTCTCCAGCCATCCGAAAGCCTCTTACAAACTGACGAAGGAAAACGGTGAAAAGACCTTGGAAATCACCGATGCCGAAGCATTCTGGAGCATTACCAAGTACCTCGTCATCCGCTAAGGAAGCATTCGCTTTTTCTTGTTATACTTTTCCAAGCCGCCATGACCCCGCGTCGTGACGGCTTGTTTTTTATCACTAATCGTTAATCGTTAATCACTAATTTCCCCATGCCCTACAAGCACATCTTCTTCGACCTCGACGACACCCTGTGGGACTTCCACGCCAACGCCCGCAACTCCCTGCACGTGGCCTTCGACCGCCTCGGGCTGGTGCGGTTCTTCCCCGGCTTCGACGACTTCTTCCGCATCTACATGAAGCGCAACAACGAGTTGTGGGACTTGTACGGCGAGGGGCAAATCACCAAGGACTTCCTGCAAGCCGAACGCTTCCTCCATCCCCTGCGCCAGGCAGACGTACCGCAAGCCAACACCCTGGCAAACAGCCTGCAGCAAGCCTACATGGAGCTGCTGCCCACCCGCACGCTGCTGGTGCCCCACGCCCGCGAAGTGCTGGACTACCTGCACGGGCGGTACACGCTGAGCATCGTGTCCAACGGGTTTGTAGAAGTGCAATACCGGAAAATACGGAACAGCGGCATAGCCGGTTACTTCGACCACATCGTGCTGTCCGAAGAAGCGGGTGCGCTGAAGCCCGACAAACGCATCTTCGAGCACGCCCTGCGGCTGAACGCCGCTCGCCCCGACGAGACCCTCATGGTGGGCGACCTCTACCAGGCCGACATCGCGGGAGCGCAAAACGCCTCCATCGACCAAGCCTACTTCAACTGGCGCGGCACCCCGCTCCCGCCCGCCAACGCCCCCACCTACACCATCCGCTCACTGCGGGAACTCATGGAGATATTGTAGAAGGAGAAAGGAGAAAGGAGAAAGGGAAAAGTATAAAGGGAAAAGTATAAGGGAAAAAGGCAGACAACTCAATCCAAGGCCAACGGCCTTGAAGCACTCAGCGTAGGGCAACGCCCTACGGGAAAAGGCAAACGGCTCAATCCAAGGCCAACGGCCTTGAAGCACTCAGCGTGGGGCATCGCCCTATGAACAGAGGCAAGGGGCGAGAAGCGAGTACCTCTCTGCGTAAATCTGCGGCATCTGCGGGAAACAATCTGAAATCTGAAATCTGGAATCTGGAACTCCCCTCACTCCTGAGGCACGATGGCCTGTGCCGACAAAGCATCGAAAAAAGCCTGCCGGTAATTATCCGAAATGGGGATGCGCTCCTTGCCGAACACGATGTGGTTGCGCTCGAAGACCCGCACCTTCGACGGCTGCACGATGTACGAACGGTGCACCCGCACGAAGCGGCCGGCGGGCAGCAGGCCCTCCAACGACTTCAGGCTCATGAGCGACAGCACCGGCCGCGCCTCCCCCTCCAGGCATATCTTCACATAGTCCTTCAGACCGCTGATGTACAGGATGCTGTCCAACGCTATCTGCTGGCGGCGGTACTCCGTTTTCACCAGGATGCTGCAGGGAGCCTTGTCCGCAAGCGGGGGCGCGGCCGCCTCCTGCCCCCCTTTCAGCTCGAACCACTCCAACGCCCGCCGGGCAGCCGTCAAAAATTCGGCATACGTGACGGGCTTCAGCAGATAATCCACCGCGTTGACCCGGAAACCCTCCACCGCATACGTGTCGAAGGCCGTGGTGAACACCACCCGCGTGCCCGCAGGCAGCAGGCGCGACAGTTCGATGCCGTTCAGCCCGGGCATCTGGATGTCGCAGAACAGCAGGTCCACCGGGCAGCCGCGCAAGGCCTCAAGCACCGCCAGGGCACTGCCGTAGCTCCCTTGCAGGCGGAGGAAGGGCGTGGCCTCCACGTACTTCTCCAGCAATTCGAGCGCCAACGGCTCGTCGTCCACAATCATGCAGGTCAGTTTCGTCATACTCCAAATAATTAGCAGCTTATTAACCGTGGTTCACCGCAGGTCCACCTCCAGGTAGCTCATGTACGCGTTGCCCACCGCCCCGTGCTGGAACGTGTGCCGTCCGGGGTAAATCAGCTCCAGCCGCCGCTCCAGGTTCTTCAGCCCGATGCCCGAGCCGCTGCGGTCCTGCCCCTCCGCCTTGGGGAAGAGGCTGTTCTCGATGCGGCACGTGAGGCGCGCCCCGTCCTCCTCGATGCGGATGTGCACGTAAGACGGCCCGTCGCTGCTCACGCCATGCTTGAAGGCATTCTCCACCAGCGATATGAACAGCAGCGGAGCCACCTGCACGGCCGGGGGAGCGTCGGGCAGCGACACCTGCACGTCCACCTGCCGGGGCACGCGCAGGCGCATCAGCTCCACGTAGTTGCGCAGGAAGTCCATCTCCTCCCTCAGCGGCACCAGGGGGCGGCTGCTGTCGTACAGCACGTAGCGCAACATGCGGCTCAGCTCGTGCACCGACTGCTGGGCGCGTGCCGCGTCCAGCCCGATGAGCGAATAGATGTTGTTCAGCGTGTTGAACAGGAAATGCGGGTTCAGCTGGCTCTTGAGGTTCTGCAATTCGGCCTCGGCATGCACCCGCTCCAGCTCCTGGCGGGCCGAGGCGGCGCGCGCCCACTCGCCCGTCATGCGGATGGAGACCGCCACGCAGGCCACCAGCAGGTAGAGCACCGCGTTGCGCGCGAAGAAGCGCACCATGTCCTGCCACGAAGGGTCGGGGCGCAGGTGCGCGTCGGGCGGCGGGGGCAGCACGTGGCGGGACAACACATGCACCGCCAGCATCACCGCCCCGATGAGCAGCACGTTGCCCAGCACGAAGCGGCCTATGCGCTTGGAAAACAGCGTGCGGGGAATGAGCCACAGGTAGTTGGCATAGAATACCACCATGAACGACAGGGGCATGACGAGGAAGTGCACATACTCCTCGAACGAGGTGATGGTCTCCCGCGACCCCGACCCGGTGAAGAACAACGGCTGCCCCAGCAGCACGCCCCATGCCGCCACGTGCACGAGCCAATGGATATGTTTCGATTGAAGTGTCCGCATCGCGTTTGCAAAGATAATAAATATAAAGCCCCCTCAACTCCCCCGAAGCCCCCTCAACTCTCCCGAAGCACCCCCAACCCCCTGAAGGGGGCTTCGGGGACTTGCGGGAGCGGCTTGAAAACTCACTAGGGAGAGACCGAAGGTCTCACTAGGGAGAGGCCGGGCATCTCACTAGGGTGAGTTTGCCAGACTCACTAGGGAGACACCTTCGGTCTCTCCCTAGTGACACCTCCAGTCTCTCCCTAGTGAGTTTTTGATACTGCCCATAGTCTGTTTCGCAAACTCACACCTGTCTGTTTACAAGGCACATACCGAAACCCCCAAACTACTTCCCCAAAGGGGGAGTTATGGCTGTCCGGGCAGACGTAACATGCTCCAAAGCCCCCTTTAGGGGGTTGGGGGTGGTAAGCTCCCCCTTTAGGGGGTTGGGGGGGAAGCTCCCCGCCGTCATTCGTACCGTATCGCCTCTATCGGGTCGAGGCGGGCGGCCTTCTGCGCCGGATACCATCCGAAGAACACGCCCGTGAACGTGCACACGGCAAACGACAGCAGCACGCTCCACGGCTGGATATAAATGGGATACGATGCCAGCGCGCGCACCGCCAGCGACGCGCCCACGCCCGCCAGCACGCCCAGCAGCCCCCCCGCCACGCTGATGAGCACCGACTCGATGAGGAACTGCGCCAGGATGTCGCGCCCCCGCGCCCCGATGCTCATGCGCAGGCCTATCTCGCGGGTGCGCTCGGTGACGGACACGTACATGATGTTCATGATGCCGATGCCGCCCACCAGCAGCGATATACCCGCCACGGCGGCCAGCAGCACGGACATCATGTCGCTGGTGGAAGTGAGCATGTTGCTCAGTTCCTGCTGCGAGTGGATGGTGAAGTCGTCGTCCTGCCCCTCGCGCAGCTTGTGGTTGCGGCGCAGCAGGGCGGTGATTTCGCCGATGGCCCGGTCGGTGTAGCCCTCGCTCAGGGCCGAGCAGGTGATTTCCTGCAGGTGCGTGATGGCCAGGACGCGCTTCTGCACCGTGGTGTAGGGGGCAAGGATGAGGTCGTCCTGGTCCATGCCCATGCTGTTGTAGCCCTTGCTTTCGAGCACGCCCACGATGCGCAGCGGGATGGTGCCGAAGCGCACGATGCGCCCCACGGGGCTTCCCCCGTCGGGGAAGAGCTCGTCCACCACCGTGCGCCCCACCACGCACACCTTGGCGGCGGCGCGGATGTCCTGCTCGGTGAAGAAGTCGCCGTCCGCCACCCGGTAACGGCGGATGTCGAGGTAGTCGGCGCTCACGCCGTAGACGGTGGTGGGCGTGTTGCGCGCCCCGTAGACAGCCTGCCCCGCGCTGTTGACCGAGGGGGAGACGTAGCTCACGTAGCGCGTCTCGGTGCGGATGGCCTCGAGGTCGGCCAGCGTGAGCGACTCCATGTCATCGGCCTCCAGCCTCACGCCGCCCCGCATGTCGCCGCCGGGGTGCACCATGATCATGTTGGAGCCCATCTCGCTGATTTCCGCCTGGATGCTGCGCTTCGACCCCTGCCCGATGGCCAGCATGGTGATGACCGATGCCACGCCGATGATGATGCCCAGCATGGTGAGGAAGGCGCGGAGCTTGTTGTTGCCCAAGGCCTTGAATGCTATTTTAAGAAGATTGCCGATGTGCATGATGTGCCAGTTATGAATGACTGAATAACGGAATGACGGAATAACTGAGTTGCAAGGTGCGGGATGCGGTGCCGATGGCGGGGCTACGTCGGGGGGGCGTCCTCGGGAGAAGCCGAAGGGATTTGGGCCAACGTGGCGGCGGCATCCAACGGGGCGGGGTTGGAGGTGTCGGCGATGACGCGCCCGTCGCGCAGGGTGATGTTGCGGCTGCTGTACTGGGCAATCTCGGGGTTGTGCGTCACGAAGATGATGGTGCGCCCCCCGGCGTGCAGGCGTTGGAAGAGGTCCAGCACCTCGAAGCTGGTGCGCGTGTCGAGGTTGCCCGTGGCCTCGTCGGCCAGGATGACGGCGGGGTTGTTCACCAGCGCCCGGGCGATGGCCACGCGCTGCATCTGCCCGCCGGACATCTGGTTGCTCTTGTGCAGCAGGCGGTCGCCCAGCCCCACGGCACGCAAGGCGGCCACGGCACGCTCGCGCCGCTCCGCCACCCCGCACGAGGGGTTGTACATCAGGGGCAGCTCCACGTTTTCGATGGCCGTGGTCTTGGGCAACAGGTTGTAGTTCTGAAACACGAAACCTATCTTGCGGTTGCGCAGCGTGGCGCGGGCGTCCTTGCCCATCGTGCGCACCGCCACGCCGTCAAGCCAATACTCGCCCGCCGTGGGGGTGTCCAGGCAGCCCAGGATGTTGAGCAGCGTGCTCTTGCCCGAGCCCGACGTGCCCATGACGGTGACGAACTCGCCCCGCCTGATGGCGAACGACACGCCGCGCAGGGCATGAACCGTCTCCTCGCCCACCACAAAATCGCGCCGGATATGCTCCAGCCGGATTACTTCGTCCATAGGGATTTCAAATTACAGATTGCAGATTTCAGATTGTTTCCCGCAGATGCCGCAGATTTACGCAGAGAGGTACTCACACTTCTCGCCCCTTGCCTCTGTTCATAGGGCGTTGCCCTACGCTGAGTGCTTCAAGGCCGTTGGCCTTGGATTGAACCGTCCGACTCTTTCCCGTAGGGCGATGCCCTACGCTGAGAGCTGCAAGGCCGTTGGCCTTGGATTGAACCGTCCGACGCTTTCCCCTTTATACTTTATACCTTTTCCCTTTATACTTTCCACCTTTTCCCTTTCTCACCTCTTGCCTCTTGCCCCTCACCCCTGTCACCTCCCCGGAGGGCCGGGCATGAAGGGGCTTCGCTCGATGGCGGGGGCGGCATCCGCAGGCTCGGCGGCAGCGGTCAGCCCGCACACCACCTCCTCGCCTTCGGCCAATCCGCTGAGCACCTCGGTGCGGTCGCCGCTCACGGCACCCGTCTGCACGCGGCGTGACACCAACTGCGTCCCTTGCTTCACCCACACCTCACGCCCGGCCGTGCTGTCGGTGCCGCCGTCCGCAAGCAGGGTGATGCCTGCCGCTTCGAGCAGCTCGGCATGGGGCACGAAGCGCAAGGCCCGCGTGGGCACGGACAGGGCATCGGGCCGCTCCAACGTGAAGATGGTGATGATGGCCGTGAGCCCGGGCTTCAGCTTGAGGTCGGGGTTGGGCGCGTCTATCACCACCTCGTACGTCACCACGTTGGACTCGGTGGTGGCCTCCAGCCGCACCTGCCGCACCGACCCCTCGAACACGTCGTCGGGATAGGCATCCACGGAAAACTGCACGCGCTGCCCGGTGGCCACCTGGCCTATGTCGGCCTCGTCCACGTCGGCAATGACCTGCATCTCGGTGAGGTCCTTGGCAATGGTAAAGAGCGTGGGCGTTTCGAAACCGGCCGCCACCGTCTGCCCTTCCTCTACCGCCCGGCTGATGACTACCCCGCTGATGGGGCTGGTGATGGTGGCATAACCCAGGTTACGCTTCACCTTGACCATGGCAGCGCGGCTCTCGGCATAGGCGTTGCGCGCCTTTTCGTACAGGTAGAGGGACTCGTCGTATTCGGCATCGCTCACCAGCTGCTTGTCATACAACGCTTTGGTACGGGCGTAGCTCTTTTGCTGATACTCGTACTCCGTCTTGCAACTGGCCAGTTGCGCCTCGGCGGATTCCAGTTCGGCCTGCAACGTCACCTTGTCCATCTCGGCTATCAGCTGCCCGGCCTCCACCACGTCGTTGTAGTCCACGTACAGCTTGTCGATGATGCCGGACACCTGCGTGCCCACCTCCACCTCGGTCACGGGTTCCACCGTGCCGGTGGCCGTCACCGAATTGCTGATGGTGATGCGCGTGGCGGCAGCCGTCTCCAGCGTCACCTTCTCGCGGCCGGCATGACGGCTCCACAGCCACACCCCAGTCCCGGCAGCCAGCACCACCACAGCGCACACGATTACATACATCTTTTTCATACCTTCTTTATACCTTTTTATTTCAGATTTCAGATTTCAAATTCCAGATTTCAGATTACCCCCAACCCCCTAAAGGGGGCAATGTTTAACCGCAGAGAACGCGGAGGACGCAGAGGTTTTGCGGGTTCTTTACGCCCTTTGTGCCCTTTGCGGTTTTTTGTCCTTCCGTCTTTGCGTGCAAATTATATCCCGCTCTTATGCGTTTCTGCGATTATGCGATTATGCGTTCCCCCCATCATCACCTTGCCCCTCACATCTTCCCCTGATAAATATCCAGCAGCTTCAGGCTCATCAAAGCCATGTACTTGGCCTGGAGGGTTTCCTGCCGGGCAGCAGTCCACTCGTTCTGCGCGGTGATGAGTTCGACGGTATTCTTCGCCCCCACTTCAAACTGCTCGCGGGTCAGTTCATAGCTTTGGCGGGCGTACTGCTCCTTTTCCACGGCGGCAGCATACTGCGACTGCGCCGACAGGGCATCGAGATAGACGGTTTCCACATCCTCCTGCACGGCCTTCTGCGCATCAAGCAGGTCGAGGCGGCTGTTCTCCAGCGAAAGACGTGCCTTGTTCACCGCCGTGCGGTTCTGCCGGTTGGAGAGGATGGGGATGCTCACCGTAAGCCCCACGTTCTCATTGAGGTTATTCCACATCTGGCTGCCCTCCGCCTGCGTGCCGGTGGCATGTCCCGAGCCAATGCCCGCGTTGAGCGACACCGTGGGGAAGTAGCCCGCCCGGGCCGACTTACCCTGCCATTCCGCCTCCTCTACAGCCAGCTCGCCCCGCCGCACCTCGGGCATGACGAGCAGGGCGGTGTCGAGCAAAGCGGCCTTGGGGGGCAGGGGGCGCAGCACGTCTGCCTCAGTCGCGTCGGGAGCGGCCAACGCCATCTCGTCCGTCACGCCCAGTTCGAGCAATTGTTTCAGTTGCAGCTTGCTGTTGTCGCTGTTCGCCTGCGCGGCCACCACCTCGTAGGCATCACCCGCGTATTGACTCTCCAGCTGCGCAAAGTCCACCCGGCTGATGGAGCCAGCCTGCCACATGGCCTCAGCGCGGTCGCGTTGCAGGCGCGAGGCCTCGGCGGTGCTTTGGCAAATAACCACGCTCTCAGCAGCGTACAAGCACTGCATGTAGGCCTGCACGATGGCCAGGCGGATGTCCACCCGGGCCTCGTCCACCGCAAGCGCGTCCATGCGGTTCTGCACCTCCTGCCGCTTCACCTCCGCGCGCAACCTGCCGCCCTGGAAAAGCGTCATGCCCGCACTGAGCGAGTACGAGCCACTATACACGTTGCCCTCGCTCCGCCCGGCGGCAGGATAGTTGGTGTACGTCTGCCCCACGCTGCCCGACAATGAAGGCAGCCGGGCCGCCCGCGCCTGCTTCGTGTCCTCCACACCGGAGAGGTAATCGTTGCGGCTGCGGCGTATCTCGATGTTATGCTCCTCCGCATAGTCCAGGCATTGCTGCAAGGTCCACACCCGCACGGTGTCGGCGGCATCGGCACACACGCCCGCCACACACAACCCGACAGCCAGTAACACGTTTCGCATCATATTCCTATCCCTTTTTGAGGGCAAAAGTACCGCCCGCTCCCCGCGCACCCAAACATAATGGAAACTGGAGCGGATTTCACCGACGGAAAAGGGGAATGTACCGATGAGGGGAATGCACCATCAGTCAATCGCGCGGTCCTCCCCTGCCCGCCATGCCCCCCCCCTCCTTTTCCACATCCAAACTTCCGCGCCTGCCTATCCAAACTTCCCCTTTTGCCCATCCATTCTTTCTGTCTTGGGCAGATATTCTACAAACTGCAACGTAGTTTGTAAAAACTACGGCGCGGTTTATACAAACTACGGCGCGGTTTGTAAAAACTACGGCGTAGTTTTAAGAATACGTAAGCAAAGGAAGAAGTATAGGCAGGCAAGGGCGGAAGTATGGGTAGGCAGGCGTGGAAGTTTGGATGCGGGAAAGGGAGAGGGAGAGGATGTGCCGAAAGGCGGTGGCATGCCATAGGCGGATGGCGGGACATTCAGCGTCCTCGCGCCTTGGCTTACAACAAGTTTTTCTTACCTTTGCCTGTAAAAAGGTAATCCCCCGATATAAATGAATTATCCGTTGATTTCTGAATACGTCGAGGCCATTCGCGAGGCGGAAGACAACTTTGACAAACTGCATGACCTGCGCCCCGTGCCGGATGCCGACGGCAATCCCGTGATGTCGAGCGGCAACTTTGCCGTGGTGTTTAAGATGCGCAGCGAGAGCGACGGCAAACTGTATGCGCTGAAATGCTTCACCAAAGAGCAGGAGGGGCGCGAGGAGGCGTACCGGCAGATAGCCGACGAGCTGGAGTTTGTGCAGTCGCCTTACCTGGCCAAGGTGCGCTATTACGACAAGGAGCTGTTTGTCGACACCAACAGCTCGGACAGCAGCGAGTTCCCGGTGCTGCTCATGGACTGGGTGGAGGGCGTTACGCTCGACCGCTACATCCGCCGGCACCTCGCCGACCGTTACGCCCTTGAGAAGCTGGCGTATGACTTCAGCCGGCTGGCCATGTGGCTGTTGCCGCAACCGTTTGCCCACGGCGACTTGAAGCCGGACAACATCCTGGTGCACGACGACGGCTCGCTCACCTTGGTCGATTACGATGGCATGTTCGTTCCCGCCATGCAGGGGCAGCAGTCGCGCGAGCTGGGCAGCCCCGACTTCCGCCATCCGTTGCGCACGCCGGACGATTTCAACGAGCATATCGACGACTTCCCGGCCATCTCCATCCTCCTCTCGCTGGGGCTGATAGCCTCCGACCCCGCGTTGCTCGACCGCTACGGAGCTTCCGACCGCCTGCTGTTTGCCGAGAGCGACTACCGCGACCTCTCGTCGTGCGGGCTGTTGAAGTCCGTGTTCCCCTCGCAGGATGCCACCGTCAACACCTTGACCGGCTTGTTTGCCATTGCTTGTGCGCACAAGACGCTGGCGCAGGTGTCGTTCCGCCTGCTGGCCGTCAGCAAACCCCGCAAGCCGGAAGTAATGGAAGAGGAACTTTCGACAAAGGTTTCCAAGACCGAGAATGCGAAACAGGACATCACTGAGGTAGAAGAGGAACTTTCGACAAAGGTTTCCGATGAAGATATGGCAAATGCCGTCGAAGATGAATTTGGGGTGAAATACAGCAAGGACGGCAAGCGGTTGTTGAAAGGAAATAAAAACCTAACAAGTTATCAAATAAGAGAAGGGACAAAGGTCATTTGTGATGAGGCGTTTCTGCAGTGCCAGTCCTTGTGTGAAATCACCCTTCTAAACAGCGTAACCAGCATAGGGGACGATGCATTTTCAGACTGCGTGTCCTTGCGTGAAATCACCCTCCCTGACAGCGTAACCAGCATAGGGGAAAGCGCGTTTTCAGGCTGCGTGTCCTTGCGTGAAATCACCCTTCCTGACAGCGTAACCAGCATAGGGAACTATGCGTTTTATGAGTGCCAGTCCTTGCGTGAAATCACCCTCCCTGACAGCGTAACCAGTATAGGGGACTGGGCGTTTGAGCATTGCAAGTCATTACATGCAATCACCCTCCCTGACAGCGTAACCAGCATAGGGGACTGGGCGTTTGAGCATTGCGAGTCATTACATGCAATCACCCTCCCTGACAGCGTAACCAGCATAGGGGAAAGTGTATTTTGGGGTTGCCAGTCCTTGCGTGAGATAGCAATACCCCATTCTGTACAACGCATTACGGGTAATCCGTTTGCAGGTTGCACGTGTACAGTTATTTGTCATTCACCTTATTTCACGATAATAGACAACGTACTTTACAATGCCGATAGGACGGTTATCATATCATTTCTTTCAGATAAAACAACATTTGACATTCCGAATGGCGTAACCGGCATAGGGAACGGTGCGTTTTCAGACTGCCAGTCCTTGCGTGAAATCACCCTCCCAGACAGCGTAACCAGCATAGGGGAATACGCGTTTTTTGACTGCCAGTCCTTGCGTGAAATCACCTTCCCTACAAGCGTAACCAATATAGGGGAAAGTGCGTTTTCAGGTTGCGAGTCCTTGTGTAAAATCACCCTTCCTGACAGCGTAACCAGCATAGGCAACAATGCGTTTAACCCAAATCGGTCATTAGAGCCGGAGTTAGCACTATTTCTAATGACCGCCATTAGAAAGATGTGGTTATATAT
>CALUML010000010.1 GCA_944321745.1 uncultured Bacteroidales bacterium | reverse complement strand
CCATTTCAGGAAGAACATGACACCCGTGGCCAGGCACGCCACGATGCCGATGGGATACGAGATGGCACCCGACAAGCCGAATCCCTCCGGAGCTATCAGGATGTAGCACACGCTGACCGCCGTCATGAACAAGGCGGGCAGCAAAGACACCCAATATACCTTGCGCCGCCTGGCCAGATACACCGTCACCGCCCATAAAGTAAACATGGCCAGCGTCTGGTTGCACCAGGCAAAATAACGCCACAACACATCGAAGTTAATCTGCAACACCACAAACGTCAGGATGAAAATGGGCACAGAGATGAGCAGGCGTTTCTTCATGGTGCGCTGGTCCAGTTTCAGGAAATCGGCTGCAATCAGCCGCGCCGACCGCAGGGCCGTGTCGCCCGACGTGATCGGTGCGGCAATCACGCCAATCAAAGCCAGGATGCCACCGAACGTGCCCAGCCACTCCTTGGAAATCACATCCACCACCACGGCGGCCTTATTCTCCGTGGGAGCCAACCCGGCCACAAATTCCTGCAAGCCCTGCACCGACCCCCAAAAGCTGGAAGCCGCCGCCGCCCATATCAACGCCACGATACCTTCGGCCACCATGCTGCCGTAAAACACCCGGCGGCCATACCGCTCATTCTGCAAGCAACGCGCCATGAGGGGCGACTGCGTGGCATGGAAACCCGAGATGGCCCCGCAGGCTATCGACACGAACATGATGGGGAACACCGGCAGGTGCTCGGGATGCTGATTGGCAAAACCTTCCGTAAACTCGGCTATCGGGGCTTTGTTCACCAGCATGGCCACAAAGATGCCGACTGCCATAAACAGGAGAGCGAACCCGAATACGGGATATATCTTGCCTATCAGCTTGTCTATGGGCAACAAGGTGGCCAGCACATAATACAGGAAGATGACTACCGCCCAGAAAGTCATGTCGAGCGACTCGGGCGTCAGTCCCGCCAGCAATCCCGCCGGTCCGGACACGAACACCGCCCCCACCAATATCATCAGCAACAGGGAGAATACCCGCATGAACTGCTTCACGCCATTGCCAAGCTCCATGCCCACAATCTCTGGCAGGCTCGCCCCGTTGCGCCGCAACGAAATCATGCCCGACAGATAGTCGTGTACCCCTCCTGCGAATATCGTGCCCAGCACGATCCACAGGAAAGCAGCCTCGCCAAACATCACCCCCATAATCGCACCGAATATGGGGCCTAACCCGGCAATGTTCAGAAACTGAATCAAAAAGGCTTTCCACCAAGGCAACTCCACATAGTCCACCCCATCCGGATTGGCCACGGCTGGCGTGGGCCTCTTGGTGTCGGCACCGAATATGCGCTCCACCAGTTTTCCATAAAACACATAGCCTAACACCAGCACGACTATGGATACCAAAAAACTAATCATGATACGACTTTATTTCAGATTTCAAATTTCAGATTTCAGATTGTTTCCCGCAGATTGCGCAGATAGACGCAGATTTCTGTATTCTTTTCCGACTTCCAATTGCCAAATCCGCGTTATCTGCGGGAAAAACATGACGCAAAATTAAGCTTTTTCTTATTCCGCTATGACAATCTTCTGCACTTTTTCCCCTACACGCAACAAATAACAGCCTGCCTGCAACGCTATCCGGTTGATGCCCTGCCGGGTTACGCCATTGCACACCTCATGGCCGGAGAGGTCATACACGGCGAACGGCCATTCCCCATCCGCCTCCACGTACACGGCATGCCCCGCCACATACCAGCCCGTGCCATGCTCCAACGGGCGTATGCCCACGCCCGAACCGGACTCGCAATCGGGATAGGTGGCATACGTCACCGGCACGTCCCGGTAATACACCGTGATGCCCGCCACGCCCACGCCCTGCTTTTCCGTGGTGGCATCCGAACAGGTAAACATCAGCCGCCCTATCCCATTAAGGTCTTGGGACTTTTCTCCTTCCTCTATAGAAAGTCGAGTCTCCTGTGCCGTCACTGTTCCCCACTCATTACCCGCTTCATCCGTCACCAGGAGCACCGACCTGTTATTGTATTTTCTCACTTGCGCCGACACCCTGACCAAGGTAGCCAAGTCAAACGCCGGGGAATAAATCGCCGCACCCAAAGGAAGTATGTAGTATTCGCCATCCTCCTGGTTCTCGCCCATCAACGCCCCCTGCACTTCCCAGCCAGTCGTCGCCCCCACCATCATCCGCAAGACCTGTTCCGCTTCGCCGCCTTGGGCGTACTGATACACGGCATGCAACGTCACATCGCCTGCCGGCAGGTAATCACCCGCCGGTATCAACTGCGGCATGGTCTCCGTAGCGTCAACAGGCGTTTCCGACCATCCGGCAAACGTCCATCCCGCACAGGGCGGCACCGCCTCGGGCAAACCGACCGACGAAGCGCAGTCCGCCTGCACCAACTCCGCCGCACCCGGCAACGTGCCTCCGCCCGCATCCAACGTCACCGTGGCCACTTCCGCCGGGGCGAAGTTGATTCGCACCGTGCAATCGCTTTGAGGAGAAACAGCAAACACATCCCCCTCTTGCGTCACCTCCGCCGTGCCTTCCGTCACCGTATAAGCCGGGTCGGCATACGCCACGCATTCGCCCCGCACGGCCGTTATCACCTTCCCCTCCACCGTCACCGTGCCGAGGGTCTCGTCATTCGCCACCGCCGTAACGGTATAAACCGGTGGCGGGACGCCTTCTTTAAACGTAAGGGATGATACCTGCGCAACTTTATTGTCTTCTTTCGGATTATCCCAACGCACCTCCAACTTATAATACAAATCGGGCAACCACACCGTGTCCTGCTGGGGCAGGAACGACACCTCGCCTGCCACCGCATCGTGCTTGACGATCTCTACCGTGTTTTCAAACAGCGGATCTTCCGCTATGTAAAGCCGGAACTCCTCCACCTCCTCATCCACTTCCAACACGTTCATCACCATCTCCTTCACGGCTATGGGCAATGGCTGGTTGCTTTTGATATAAGAAATGCCGTTGCTTTCGCCATGACCACCGAAACGGACAAAGTTATACAAAGCGTTTTTACCTCCATTGTAGGCACCATCCAGCTCCCACTCTATTCCCTGTTCCGTCCATGTCCAAATAGAACTATATGTACCGCTAAAGGCCTTGGTCGAAAAATCCAGCACATAATCCTCCGCCCGGGCTATACCGCACGCCCACAAAGCCAGCAGCAGACAAACTTTTATCACACAAGGGCATTTCATAATCTTCGCGTTTTAAGTATTTCGAACAGGATAAACTTCATGTTGCAAAGATAATGAAAGTAAAGCGCAAACAATCAGGTTGAACAAGAAAATGCCCACTTGAACATCAACCTGCACAAACACTTGACACCCCCAACGGCCACCTGCCGCCCCGGAATAGCGCACGGACGCAGCCGGATTTCCGTACTAAGGCAATGAAAACTCCGTACCAACGCAGCGAAAATTTCATTAGTGCAAAAAAAAGAAGGCATCCCACTTGCAGGAATGCCTTCTCTCATAAGTTCGAATGGGCACATCTTATTTCGATGCTTCCAATGATTTCTTGCGGAATTCTTTCAACGCCTTTTCAATTCCCAAAGAAGCCTTGCGGGCACGAGTCCCGGCTGCCTTGTTACCTTTTTCGATTTGAGCTTCCGCATCCTTGAAGAAAGCATCAACATCCGCCTGAAGTTTTGCTACTAGATCTTTCATCTTGATTTTTGTTTTAGTTAATAATAAAATGATGTTTTACTTAGCTGTGCAAATATAGCGGATTAAGTCCAATCCCGAAGTGTCTTTCCGCATAAAATGCAAGGCTCGTCTTCTTTTTTTACATTTTTTAAGACACTTGCCGTGCTTTCCTCTCATTTCCCGAAAGCTATTGCCTTTTTACAGCAGCAGCCACAACTCCAGACACAATGGGAGCAGGCATAAAAACAGGCGACCCGCAACACATGCGAGCCGCCTGTTTCTTTTCTATAAAGATGCGGTTTATTCGCTAACCACGTCGAAAGCGACATCCACTGCCACTTCCTTGTGAAGCTTCAACGTGGCCACATACGAGCCGACTTCCTTCACCGGTTCTTTCAACACAATCACCTTGCGGTCTACCGTGTAACCTGCCTTTTCAAAGGCATCGGCCAACTGGATAGGGCCTACCGCACCGAAGATCTTGCCCGTCGAGCTGGTCTTGGCACCAACTGTCAGTTTCACGTCTTTCAGCTTTTCAGCCAGTTCAAGGCATTCGTTCTTGATGCGTTCCAGCTTATGGGCACGCTGTTTCAAGTCTTCCGCCAAACGTTTCTTGGCCGATTCGGTGGCCAGGACAGCCTTTTTTTGGGGCAACAGGTAATTACGCCCGTACCCGTCCTTCACTTTCAGTATATCACCTTTGTAACCCAAATTGGTCACATCTTCCAACAATATAATTTCCATGTTGTCTCCTCCTTCTTAAATTTATTTCAGCATATCCGTCACGTAAGGAAGCAAAGCCAGATGGCGAGCCCTCTTCACGGCCTGAGCCACGCGGCGCTGGAACTTCAATGAGGTGCCGGTAAGGCGGCGAGGAAGAATCTTCCCTTGTTCGTTCAAGAACTTCTTCAGGAATTCCGGATCTTTATAATCCACGTATTTAATCCCGCTTCTTTTGAAACGGCAGTATTTTTTCCTTTTGACATCCACGGTCGGAGGAGTCAAATATCTGATTTCACCATTGTTGTTAGCCATGTCTTAATCCTCCTTTTGTTCTTTTGATTTGAGTCCTTTTCTTTTTTCAGCGTATTCGTAAGCATACTTGTCCAAACGGAAAGTCAAGAAACGAAGCACGCGTTCATCACGCCGGAACTGGGTTTCCAGCACCTTGATTACAGCCGGTTCCACGTCGAACTGGAGCAACGAGTAGAACCCAGTCGATTTCTTCTGAATGGGATAAGCCAGCTTGCGCAGCCCCCAATTCTCTTCATTGGTGATAGTTCCGCCATTCTCGGTGAGGACGGCCTTGAACTTTTCTACCGCTTCCTTCATCTGAACATCAGATAAAACGGGAGTCAAAATGAAAACGGTTTCATAATGGTTTAACATACCTGTCTTTACCTTTTTTGATTAATAAAAATGGTTGGTTTTGATTTTGTGGGTGCAAAGGTATGAATTTTATTTGATTGGTAAAAGAGAAATGCAAGGAAGAGTCTGCGGTCCGTTATTTTTCCGCTAATTTATCCACAAACCCTTTGCTTGAAAGCAAAATTGTATTACCTTTGCGCCCACAAACATCAAGGTTCCTTGACCGAGTGGCTAGGTACCGGTCTGCAAAACCGTTTACGGCGGTTCGAGTCCGCCAGGAACCTCGCCGAAATCCTTGCAACAAACTGAATCCAACAGTTGGTTGCAAGGATTTTTTTTTGCGCCAGGCAATACCGCCAAATTTCGGGCACACCTCCCCCTCTCCACGTACACAAAAAGGGAACACGTCCATCATGGGACGTATTCCCTTTTCTCTGTTTTTATCGGTTTGTCCGAGCGCGGAGACAAGGCATGCCTTGTCTCTACAGCCCGATCCATCATCTTATTTCACGGCACGGAGCACTTCGGTGGTCTTGCCGTTCATGCGGAACATGTACACGCCATCGGCCAAGCCCGCTTTCGCGATGCTGAACGTACCTGTCTGCGGCAAAGCGTAGGTCGACACTTTCTGACCGTTCACGTTATACACGTCTACCGAGGTAAAGTCATCCGTGTAGGTGAAGTTGAACGCATCGGAAGTGGAGAAAAGCTTGGTGGTGTTGTTGGTTTCAACCGGGGCAATGCCACTCTGTTCAGGATTACCCAATATCGCTCCATAGAGTTCCATGTACATGGTAGAAGTGTTTCCCACCCAAGAATACAATCCATCATCCAGCGTGCCGTCTGCATTCTTCAACGTAAAATAAGAATAGCTCATGCCATCGGGGCGCGGCATCACTTCCGAAAACACAGCAAAGTCAGCACCTTCTACATTAAAACCCGTAAGAGCCAACACAAATCCATTCTCAGGATTTTTTATTGCGACTTCATCCAGCGTACTGGTAATACCATCTTCATCTTTGGCAACAAAATCGTAGAACATCAAAAGCTGCGTGCCCGCTTCTTCGCAACTGGAAGATTGAGCCAACGTATCACCAAAAACCAGATTTCCCTGTTCCGAAATGCTGGTTTCGATAACATACATTGTCAAGGCATTTGCCGGAAGCGTTTCAAAGTTAGCAGCGCGGACTTGTACTCCCATGAAAGAAAGCGCGTCATGCGGAGCTTCAAAATAAGAGTACACTGTTTCCATCGTTTTGCCATCCACCGTGGCAGTACCATACATATTTCCACCATTTGCGCCATTCCAAGCTAAACCTGCATCAATATTAAAGTTGGTCAGGTTTATATACACGTTTTCGGCCAATTGATATGGGAGAGCACCTACTTGGAACACAGCGCGAGGCTCTCTACCCTGCAACGGATAAATTTCATATCTTTCATCTGGTACTTCCAAAAATTCATACGTTACATCCCGGCTTTCTTCGCCAGCCGTAGCCGTCAATACCGGATAGGTGTACACATCGCCGAACTGGAGACCGGTCATTTCCAAGTCTGTTGTGGTTACGGCAGTAGCCGGTACGCTCGATTCGTTTTCCATCATGTAGTTTTCCAATTTGCTATAGTTCCATTCCCAAGTAGCGACCGGCTGAACCGAGGTGTTAAGCCAAGTAAACGGAACGGATGATGGGGTTGCCAAAATCAAATCAGGCCAAACATACATCGACTGGGCATCTGTAGCATAACCATAATACAAAGCACCCTCAGGCTTCAAGAAGCCGAGATCTTCAAGCGGGAAAGAATTGGCCGTATAGATTATCACATCACCATATATAGACATTAAAGCGTCAGTCAACATGCTTGCCTCTCGAAGTTCCCGTATTGACAAGGCATAGATGCCAGAAAAAGATATTGTTTCCGCCGCTGGGTCAACCGTTGCGGTAACCGGTTCATCAACATAGTTTGGCACATAACCTTGTTCCGTCTCCTCCATTTCAATCTTAATCATTTCCAACGTAACAGGAATACCTTGCAAGTTAAATTCACCAATGCTATCCACAAAAGTCAATGTATTGCCCGACAAGGTTGCCGTTACGGGGACATCGATGAAACCCAATACATTTTCAAAAGTGTATATGTTGTTTTCACCAAGTGTCACGTCTGTTTCCCAGGCCACTCCTTCTCCATTCATCCAATTGTGCCCCCGAAGATACATCGTTCCATTCAGCATCTCCGAAGCACTTGCTGCTTTTAAGTGCAACGTATTCTTAGGGGTCAACGCTCTATACACAGCCTGCGTAGTAGGATGTTGCAGCACCCCAGAAATTTTTTCCTTCTTTACAAATTTGGCAGGAGCGGCCATCATCTTTTCATTTGTCTCTACTCGCTCCAGCACTTTGATTTCCGATTTTTCCAAAGCTTCCAACGGCAGCCTCACAGCCTGCTGCTGTGCGCTAAGCACCAGCCCACCCAGCAAGACAGTACTTAATAATAAACTCTTTTTCATAACTACTTATTTTATAAGATACATATTAACCTAACGAGATAAGTTCAACTTATTTTCCGCATTGACAACCGAAGTCATTTCGATCTCATTCAGCAAAAAAGCTCCGTTGTTCTGCAAAGTATATGCCCCCGGCAACGCAACCAACATATCTTTTACAGCGGGTACATTGGTATAAAACAATGCCCCATTGTCGTCCATATCATCTGCCTGCATATTCTGCGCATCAAAAGCGTCGATGACAAAAATGCCATCCTCCACATGTACTGGAATTGCGTACATAGCCGAAGCACGGGCAGTTTTCAACATAAAAGCAAATCGACCATCGCGCATACGTGAAAAGCCTACCGACTCCAACACTTGGCGGTCTTCATACCGCTCTACAAACCCAGCTGCCAAGGAGGCGAAAGCTGTAGCGAATGTACCCGACACTCTATCCACCGTGGCCAAGTGCTCAACCGAAAGGCCAAGGAAGTAATCATATACATCAGGGATGACAATCTTCACATCCGCATTTTCCTGCGACACCAAAGCATTTTCTGCTGCATTGTACACAAAAGAACGGCACGACACACCATTACCTACCTCCAACTCTGACGAGAAGTCAATGCCATCTACCGTAGCCACAAATGACAGATTCGTTGCTTCCTCCGGATTCGTACTGCCATAGGGGAACATGGTAAATACACGCGTCATCGGTGTGGTCAAGGTGTAATGAAAAACATTACCCACTTTCAACAACGGATCCACCACGTTGGAGAACAAACTTAGGAAACGTACCTCGCACGCATCATAATGCTGCCGCCACAACGTTTCTTGGTCGCCATCACCCGTTATTTTACGAAGCACCACTTTGGCATGATACTTTTTTCCTTTCAATATCACTTCATCCTCGTTCACACTAAAAATGACAAATTCGAAATCACCCGCATTGCCGGTCGAGCCTCCCAACCAAGTACCGGGGTCAGTATAGCGCCCCAACACTTCGGAATACGTATCGAAGTTGAGCACCGGGCCTTGACTGGTGTTCATACTATACGTGGAAGTAGAAGACAAGCCTCCGTTGTTGTAGTCGGTCAAAGTCACCGTGCCATCCGTGTTGAACTTAGCAAACAGTACATAGCCACGCGTTTCTGTATTGGGGAAATACCCCATGGCCCACCCTTTGTCGGCTGCGGTCAACACCGACTCGGCATCGTCCATCGCCTCCTCCAAGCGTTCGGAAGCCGACTTGTCGAACAAGTCTTCAAACTGGGGGCTACACGCCGTTTGGAGAGCCAACAAGGCACATACGCCCGTTATATAAAATAGCTTCTTTTTCATCTTTCTTATTTTCTTTTATAAGATTATATTATTCCAAATCACCATTGGCCACTTCGTCTATATTCCGTAGAATAGCATCCCGCAACTGGTCGATGTCCACTCCATACGAATCCTGCATATACGACCGCACCACTTGCAACTTTTCGTCAATCATACGACGGCTTTCCTCATACATCAAAAGGCGCTCCGCAGTATAAGGGGGCAACGGTGCGAGCAACTCCTCCCATTCCTCAGCGGTGCGGCACACATAATGAGCCAAGATTTCCACAAAGTCTTCCCCGTCACCACTCATGGAATAGGCCGACACAAAGCCACGCTGCAAAGCCGTTGTATCTGCAAACGATGTCCAACTGGCCACATAACCACCGGAAATGTTTTTAAACTGCTCGTCATATTTTTTCCGTTGATTCAAGATATGACCGAACTCGTGGTGCATGGTCTGAAAGAACTGCTGCAAGGCATTACGCGGCACGCCCGCCTCCAGGTCGAAATCGTTCACCGTATAAAGGGTGATTTTATAACCGCCTTCGGCCAACCCGAGCGTCACCGATGTGTTCTGCCAACTACCACTACCGATGAGCTTCAACTCACGAAACGAGTATTGACGCAGGAATTCATCACCTATGCTCGACACTTCCACATAAGGCTCCCCCCACACTTTCTTCACAACTTTCAAGAACGGTTGTACCAATTCCAATTTGGGCGGTACTATGTCGTGTCCGTGGTCGGTATCGGCTTCGTCCCACTTGTACTGCACCCGGATGTTGTACGACTGGCGGTACACCGTGTCTATCCACAAGTCCAGTTCCGTCATGGATTCCGGTTCGGCAAGTACCGTACCCGTCAACGGTTCTTCCTGACAAGAGGAAAATGCAAACAAACCAACTGCCAACAAGGCGAATACGCCATATTTCACTCTATATTTCATATCCGTTTTCAATATTTAAAAATCTATTTCGTTTCCTTCGGCATCAAATTTTGGCCTTGTATACATGGCCTGCGGCTTATCTTCCACCGTCACTGCCTGCACTTTTTTCACTTCCGGCAACTGACCGTCAAGAAGCAAACCCGAAGCCAAAGCCGCTTCCGGAATAGCTAAAACACGCCGTTCGTCGTCCGGTGTCAACACATTAGTCACACCATTCATATTAGCATGGCGCACCTCTATATGCATCCGCTTGATATCAAACCACCGCAACCCTTCGTGAATGAACTCCGTGCGACGAATACGCATGAGGCATTTCAAATATGTCTTCTGCTCTTCAGTCAGCGCGTAATGCGGATTGATATCACCATGGTTCTCCGTACCGCTATACAAAGCGCGAATACGTTCAGGGGTTACCCCATATACTTCCTTGCTGTAAGACTGACCTTCGGGTATCTCGGTACGCTTTTCAAAATAAACATCCAACAAGTCAATCGCTCCTTGGTAGTCCTCCATCATCACCAAAGCCTCCGCTTTGTTGAAGAGTGCTTCTTCGGTCACAAACAGGGGATACATCACATAAGGTATGCCGTAATTGGCATTCACCCCGTCACGCTGAAACTCTTCCTTCAACTTATAAATGAAATAGCAATCATACGTGGTATAACCCAACGCCATGCAATAAAACAAGTGGTTAATTCGCGTAGCAGTAGGGAATACATCACTGGAAAAACCGATGATTTCACGTTGCAAGGCATCCGACATGGTGTAACGATACAATGCCGCACGGTCATTGGCCCCGCTGGAGATGCACTCCTTCAGCTCCAAATTGGCCGACACGCGCGAACGGGTATATTCCTGCGCAAACGCATCCCACGACATGGCATTTTCACCGCTCATGGTAGAACTGGCCAACGACCAATCGCGCAAAGCAGCCACCGGGTCATTACCCAACGCTATGTCCGCATAATGGACAACCCGTTTCCAATCGTTTTTGTCTTTCAAACCTCGCCACAAATAAAAACGCGAAGCAAACGTGGCAGCCGCCTTTGTGTTCATGTGCCAAGACTTGTTGGACATTTCCGCATCGCTCATCAGCGTCGGAGCTTGCTCTGCATCCGATTTCGCCGGGTCATACGGCATAGCCGTCTGGATGTCTTTTTCAATCAAGTCGTACACTTCCTGTACCGACAAGCGCGTGTAAGTTACATTGGGCACTTTTTCCACTTCCGTCACGTACGGGATGGACAGCGTAGTAGCCGCCGTATTGGGGTTGTAATGCTCGGCAAAGAGGTTCACCAGCATGAAGTGGGCGTAGGCACGCGCCATCAAGGCTTCGCCGCGCTGCGCCGAGAGGTCGCTCTCGGCATAGGTTCCATCGGCCACCAGGCGGTCGATAGCTTCGAGCACCGTGTTGGCGTGCGAGATGGCATTGTACGCCCGGTTCCAATACCCCGCCGGGGTGTCCTGCGTTTCATCATCCACATCCTGCCAGTTGTATATCTGTTGCACGGTTACATCTGAATACGGGGCAATCGTCCCTACATCAGTCACATTGTCGCTCATCAGTTCAGCCATCCACACATACGACCAATCGGGATAGGCCGACACCAGCATGGACTGTATCGCTTCCTTGGAGTCTATATCCGTACGGTTGTCCGGGTTCTTGCTCAAGAAGTTGTTGCAACTCATGAAGCCCAGCACCACCACACACATTGCAATATATTTCTTCATATACATCTTATTGAAATTACTTTTCACTTTCTCCTTTTTTACTTCCTGCTCATTTTTCCTTAGAACCCGGCCCGGATGGACAAGGTGAACTGGTGGGGCGTAGGCAGAGCCACACCACCACTGCGGGTAAATTCGGGGTCTTGCCCGTTCAAACGTTTGTCCGAATAAATCAGCCACACGTTCGAAGCGACAAACTTCAACTGCAACTTGGTCAGTTTGGCCTTTTCGATGAGCTTACGATCGAAATCGTACGTAAGCGATACGTCCTTCAAACGGATGAAATCGCCCTTGGCCACCCGCTCTGTAGAATAGTTATAAGCGTTATAAGCTACATCCAAGTCGGAGTTCTGCTGCAACTGCAAAGCAGAGGGGATGACCGGCACGTTCGTCACGTTTTCATCGCCCGGGCGCACCCAGCGGTTCTTCATGTCGTTGGTGAACGCATCGATGTCCGAATATTCCGAGTCAAACGATTCATACAGGCGCAGCACGCTGCCGAACTGGTAGGTGAAGAACAACGAGAAAGTGAAGTTCTTATACTTCAACGTGTTTTCAAACCCACCCGTGATTTTCGGGTCGATGGTGCCTTCGTACTTCAAATAATCCTCGATGTTAGTGCGGTCCTGGAAGTTGATGTAATGCACGCGGTTGCCGTCCTTGTCCCAGAACGTGGGGAAACCGTCTTCGTCCAGTCCGGCAAAGGGGATGGAGAACAAGCTTCGCGAACTGTAGCCTTCCACCGGCGCACCCGTACCCGTCACCATGTCGATGATGCGGTTGGTGGTGTGCAGGTTGGTAATTTCGTTCTGGTTGAACGAGAAAGTCAACATGTTGCTCCAGCTGAAGTCCTTGCGGTCGATGTTCAGCGTATTGATCATGAATTCGAACCCGTTCGACTTCATGTCGGCAAAGTTACCGTACTTCAAGTACTGCCCGCCGACACCCGAGTTGCGCATCAGCCCGATGAGGTCGTACCCGTTCTTCCAATACACGTCGGCCGAGAAGTTGATACGTCCGTTGACGAAACCCAAATCCAACCCGATGTTGGTTTCCTTGGTCTTTTCCCACGTGATGTCGCGGTTTTCAAGCGCATCGATGTAGTAGTACACTTCGCGGTCGTCCTGGAAGGGACGGTACGTGGTAGCAGCCAAGTAAATGGCGTTGGCGTTTACATAAGCCCCCGTGATAGCGGTCAGCCCGTAGGTGGCGCGCAGGGTCAAGTTGGAGATGGCGTTCACGTCCTGCAAGAACGGTTCGTTCTTCGCGTTCCACGAACCACTGATATTCCACGTAGGCAACCAGCGGCTGCGGGGCGACTCACCCATCTGGTTCGAACCTTCGGTACGGATAGTACCGTTCAGCGTATATGTACCGTTGAACGAGTAAGTACCCGTGGCGAAGAAGCCTACCGAACGGTCGAACGTTTCGGTCATCGTAAAATACGTGTCGCCCGAGTCGAGCATCTTGCGCATGAGGCGGTAGTCCGTTACCGGCACGCCCGTAGCCCACAAGTAGCCGTAACCATCGTTGCTGCGGTCCATGCGGTCGGTCGAACGCACTTCAGCACCTGCCAGGAAGTTGATGGCGTGACTGTAATCGCCACTGGTAAACATCTTGTTGTAATTGGCCGACGCACGTCCGTACATGCTCAACAAGGTATTGTCCTGCGTGTTGTAGAACCCGCCCTGCGGCATCACCACGATGGGGTCGGCATCCGGGTTGTCCGGGTCGCTCCACAGGAAGTTGTTGCTGTCAATGATGGTCGAGTTGTCGTACGCACGGTAAGCATTCGCCATGTTCGAATTGTCCGTGATTTTGTGTTCGCGGGTGGTCTTCACATAGCGCACCGATCCCAAGGCGTTCAGTTCCAATCCTTCCACCGGCTTGATAGACAAGTCGATTTGCATCTTGGTGTCCAACATGTCAAGGTCGATGTAGTTGTTGGCTATTTCATCGTGAATGTTGAAGCCCGCATAGTTACGCCGGTAGGTTTCGTGCGCATCCATCGTGCGCGATGAGTTCAAAGCGTAGCTGAAGGGGTTGATGTCAAAGTCGCGCGTGTACTCGCCCGTCACCACGTCGGTGGTCTGGTCGAGCGTACCGGGTGCTTTCTGCTTACGATACGAGGCACTACCCAGGATGCCGATGTTCAGCCACTTGGTAATGTCGTGGTTCGTGTTCATGTTGAACGTATAGAGGTTCACTTTGTCCGCATACGTCCACCCCGGGTCGAGCAAGGCACTGAACGAGGCGTAGGTGGATGATTTTTCCGTACCCGACGAGAACGACACGGCGTGACGCTGCTGCACCGAGGGACGGAACAATTCATCGAACCAGTCCGTATTGCGCAACTCGGCATCATGCAGGTAGGCCGTGCGGGCTTCCGCCGTGTTGGCCAAAGCATAACCACCGCCCGGCAAAGCCTGGTCGATGAGCTGGTACATCTTATTATATACGCCCCCATCCTGCGCCAAGTACATGGTGGCCGGGTTCAAGTGCCCTTTGGCCGCCATTTCCTGGAACACGGACATCTGGTCTTGCGAATTCATAATGTCGTATTCCCGGTAGCTCGGTTTCAGGCGCATGGTAAATTCGCCCGTGTAGTTAATGGAGCTGCTACCCTTGCGTCCGCGCTTGGTGGTGATTACGATAACGCCGTTCATGGCGCGTGCCCCATACAAAGCCGTGGCCGAGGCATCCTTCAATATCTGGAACGACTCGATGTCATCGGGGTTCAAACCCGCCACAGCCGAACTGATCAAGGTCTCCGCATTACCGGACGAGAGGTCATCCGCCGACACATCCACCACGTCGTCCAGCACCACGCCATCGACTACCCACAAGGGGTTGGAGTTGCCATATATAGAGGAAGCACCGCGCACGCGCAGCTTCGGTGCGGCCCCGAACGTGCTGGAGACGTTGGTTACCTGTACACCTGCCGTTTTACCTTGCAGCATGCGGCTCACGTCCGATCCCCCGTCTACCAACGCATCCTCACCGCTCACAATCGCAGCCGCACCGGTAAACATCTTCCGGTCTATCTTTTGATACCCGGTGACCACCACTTCTTCCAGTTCCTGTGTGTCACCCTTCAAATTAATTTTCATCACCGGCTGAATGGGAAGCGTCTGCGATTCGAAGCCCACATAGGACACAACCACATGCGTTGCCCCTTCCGGCACGGCCAATGAAAAATTACCATCGAAGTCGGTCACCGTTCCCACGGTCGTCCCTTCCACCATGATGCTGGCTCCGATGGCCGTTTCGCCCTGGTCATCATACACCGTCCCGGTAATGATGGTCTCCTGAGCAAAACATGAGAAAATGCTTACAAACAAGCACGTAACAAAGAAAGTCAGTTTTCTCATTTACTTCAATTAAACATTATACATTATTATATATAGCTACAAGCTACGAGTTACAAGTTACAAGGATTCCAACCTATAAGAACGAGTCACTCTTGTCCTGCCCATCTGCGTCCACCCGTACCATCTGCGGGAACCTCTCTCAAAACGGAGCGCAAAATTATTGAAATAATGCTAACGAAACAAGAATTTAGTGTTAATCCTTTTCTTTTTTCTCGCTTTTCAATGACATTTTCATGCTTTCATTCTCAAAAAGCGACAAGTCTGAAAGAATATGCACTTATTATGAAAAGGGAGGCCTTCCTGTCCGCATGGCTTCGCCACCCTTTCGCGGTCAAAGATAAGAAACTTTATTGATTCGTCATGTATTTTAATACGAAAAATTTTCTTTGCCCCCAGAAAATCTGCCCTGAGGTACACAAATGGCGTGAATGGCATGAATGAACGTTAATGAACTTCCTCCTTACGGGTAGAAGGTATATCAAGATGACGTTTGCCCCACGAAATACACGGGAAACACGGACAATCCCCCAATCTCCCTGAAGGAAGTACATTAAAGATATTTAACCAATCTTTCCGCAACTTCTTTTCTTTGGCATGATACTTGTAGGGGCGGATGGTCTCCTTAACATGTGAAGCCCGGTTGGAGGTGGATGGGCGATAATGCGTTGATTATTATCCTATATGTATAGATGGAACAAAGGGTCGCACCCATTTAGGCAAAAGGGTCATACCCCTTTAGGCAAAAGGGTCGTACCCCTTTAGGCAAAAGGGTCATACCCCTTTAGGCAAAAGGGTCGCACCCCTTTAGGCAAAAGGGTCGTACCCCTTTAGGCAAAAGGGTTGCACCTGTTGCTTACAAAGGAAAGAAGGGGTGGAGGGATGATAAGGGCAGGTGGGCGGCTTTTGTGCGGGAATGCACTTCGCTTATTGCTTTGCATGAGCAAAGTTACAGGAAAAAGATGATATTTGCAAACACAGACACTGACACATGTTAATATTGCATAAAAAGTGTCTGCAAAACTCCTGTAGCAGGGTTCATCAAGACGTATCAAAGCAAGAACGGACACGAATTTGTCAGATTATCCCAAATCGGTCATTAGACCATTCGCAGAATATCTTTACCTTCTTTCCGTCTTGTGACGGCGTTTTTTGCCGCCTTTCCTCTCGACATAGCCCGCTATACCTTCGAGATAAGCAACCAAAAACCGCTCGCTATAACTATAAGAACAGAAATCAGACAAAGCCTAATGATCGATTTGGGATTAAGGGTAAATGATTGTCAGTGCTTTTGTTTGAAGATGCCCGTTTTCAATTTTCAATTATCAATTCTCTTCACGTATGCCCGCCGCCGCTTGTGCTGGATGCGCTCGAAGTATTCCCAGTTGGCCTGGTTCTTGGCGTTGGTTTCCAGGATGGAGGTGGTTTCGGCGCGGAGCACGCCGTATTGGTTGAAGTACTTGATTTGGTCGTGGAAGAAGATGGCGTTCACGCCCTTGTTCTGGTAGTCGGGGCGCACGGCGATGAGCAGCAGGTCGAAGTCGGTGAATTTTTTGGCCTTCAACGCCCGCAGCACGTGCACGAAGCCGAAGGGGAAGAGCCGCCCCCGGCAGCGGCGCAGCGCGTCGGAGATGTCGGGCATGCCCACGCCGAAGCCCACTATCTCGTCGTGCTCGTTGGTGATGATGGTGGCGAAGTCGTAGTTCACCAGCGGGATGTACATATTGGTGTAGTGCTCTTTCTGCCGTTGGGTGAGGGGCGAGTAGTTGTACAGCGGCATGTAGGCCTTGTCCACCACGTCGAAGAACTGGTGGCCGTACTTGCGGATGGCTTCCTTGCCCGAGCGCACCTTGTCCACCTTCAGGTTGTATTTCTGCATCACGATGTTGGCAATGCGTTCGAGACGTTCGGGCACGTCCTTGGGCGGAAAGATGCGGAATTCTATCCAGTCGCTTTCCTTGGTGAGGCCGTAGTCCTCGAAGTGCTTCACGTAGTAGGGGTAGTTGTACAGGCTGGCCATGGGCGAGTTGTATTCGTAGCCTTCGAGCAGCAGCCCCTGGTGGTCGAAGTCGGTGAAGCCCACCGGTCCGTTGAGGGTGTCCATGCCCTTGGCTTTGCCCCATTCCACGACCTTGTCGAGCAGGGCGCGGGACACCTCGGGGTCGTCCACGAAGTCGAACCACCCGAAGCGTACCTTCTTCACGCCCCAGTGCTGGTTGGCCTCGCGGTTCACGATGCCGGCGATGCGCCCCACCATGCGCCCGTCGCGCCAGGCGGTGTAATATACGGATTCACATACTTCGAATGCGGGATTTTTCTTGGGGTTGAGCGTGTCCAGCTCGTCGAATTCCAGTTGGGGGCAGAAGTACTCGTTGCCCTCGTAGAGTTTGTTGCCGAAGCGCACGAATTGTTTCATCTCGCGGCGCGTCCGGGCTTCTCGTATCTCTATCGGCATGTTTATTTGGTTTAAATTACGGGGCAAAGATAATACTTTCTGTTAAAAGATGAAAAAGGCACACGGCGCGGCGGGATGCAAACAACGCGAATAGCGCGGACAAACGCAGATCGGTTTGCGTTCACCCGCGCTATTCGCGCCATTTGCGTCCTGCCAAATCCTTTAGAACGACAGCCCGGCGGACACCACGAACTGGTTGCGGTTGATGGTCATGCCGTCGGCCTTCGACAGGTTCATCAGTCCCCATTCGTAGCCTGCCTTCACGGTGAGGTGCTTGAACAGTTCCACGCCGCCGCCCACGCCCATCATGATGTCGAAGCGTTTGAAAGTGCCCGTGTCGTCCGAGGCGTTGCCCAATTCGTCATCGCTCAGTCCCGGAGCCGTCACCTTGCCGTTGTAGTGGTTGTAGGTCACGGTGGTCGATGTGCCTGCGACGTCCATGTCCACGGTGGTCTTGGACGAAAGTCCCACGATGAACTTCGGTCCGCCATAGGCAAACACGCGTACCACTCCCAGGATGGGCACGCCTATTTGCAGGTGTACGGGGATGTCGAGGTAGTGGTTTTTCATTCTGCCGGACACGCTCATCAGGTCGCCCGCTTCAGCGGATGCCGCCTCAGATGCCAGGTACGTGTAATTCAGCCCGTAATCCACGGCGATGATGCCCTTGGCAATCTTGAACGTCTGGTCGAAGCCCGCCTCGAAGCCGTTCATGGCCTCGCTCTTGCTGGGCGCGCCGTCGCCGATGGCGGTGCTGAACCTGGACTGAACATAACCCACATGAATGCCTTGTGCCATTGCTCCCATCGACACGAGGCTTGCCGCCACGAAGGCGAGCCATAACTTAGTTGCTCTCATAATTATAACTGGTTTGTTGGTTATATACGCATCGCAAAGGTAAAGCATTCTTTCCAAATATCAGCATGATGGCCGCCGCTTTTTACCTCTCCCGGCGGGAAAAAAGCAGACTTATGTGCCGGGATGAAAAACAAATGCTAATTTTGCAGGCAAAGAGCAAGAAGCAAGAGGCAAGGAGTAAGAGGCAAGAGGCAAGAGGCAAGGAGTAAGAGGCAAAGAGTAAGAGGCAAAGAGCAAGAGGCAAGGAGTAAGAGGCAAGAGGCAAGGAGTAAGAAGTAAGGAGCAAGAAGTAAGGAGCAAGAAGTAAGGAGCAAGAAGTAAGGAGCAAGAAGTAAGGAGCAAGAAGTAAAAGCGAAAAATCTTTCGCCTTCCATGCAAGGCCAACGGCCTTGTAGCCCTCAGCGTAGGGCATCGCCCTACGGCAGAGAAAACCATCTGCGTTCATCTGCGCCATCTGCGGGAAACAATCTGAAATCTGAAATCTGAAATCTGAAATTTGAAATCTGAAATAAAATGATAGAACTTCGTATATCGGAACAAGTGCGGGCGGCATGTCCGCAACTGGCGGTGGGTGCCTTGGCGTGCCGGGTGTGCAACCCGGCCACGACCGACGAGCTATGGGCCGAGGTGGAGGCGGAATGCCGCCGCGTGGCCGGCACATACCGCCTGGAGGACATCAACAAGCGTCCCGCCATACAGGCCACCCGGCAGGCATACAAGGCTTTCGGCAAAGACCCTAACCGCTATCGCCCCTCGGCGGAGGCTTTGTGCCGCCGGGCGGTGAAGGGGCTGCCGCTCTACCGCATCAGTGCGCTGGTGGACATTATTAATATTGTCTCCATGCGGAGCGGCTTTTCCATCGGGGGCTTCGATGCCGACCGGGTGCAGGGAGGCATCGTCACGCTGGGCGTGGGCACGGCCGATGACGTGTTCGAGGGCATAGGGCGGGGCGTGCTCAACATCGAGGGGTTGCCTGTGTGGCGCGATGCCGTGGGAGGCATCGGCACGCCCACCAGCGACCACGAACGCACCAAGCTGACCGCCGACACCGCCCGCCTGCTCATGATAGTGAACGCCTACAACGGACACGACGGCCTGCCCGAAGCCCTCGACCTGGCCACCGACCTGCTGTGCCGATACGCCGGGGCGGAGGAAGTGCGGGCAACGGGCAACGGTTAGTGATTAACGATTAACGATTAACGATTAGTGCAGCCATGCAGCCATTAGCAGAACGCCTTCGTCCGAAAACGCTGGACGAGTACATCGGCCAAAAGCACCTGGTGGGCGAACACGCCGTGTTGCGCCAGATGATAGAGTCGGGGCGCATCGCCTCGTTCATCCTGTGGGGGCCGCCGGGCGTGGGCAAGACCACCCTGGCGCGCATCATTGCCAACAAGCTGGACCGCCCCTTCTACACCCTGAGCGCGGTGACCTCGGGGGTGAAGGACGTGCGCGAAGTCATCGACAAGGCCAAGCAGACCCGCTTCTTCAACCAAGGGGCGAACCCCATCCTCTTCATCGACGAAATACACCGCTTCAGCAAGTCGCAGCAGGACTCGCTGCTCGGGGCGGTGGAGAACGGCACGGTGACGCTCATCGGGGCCACCACGGAGAACCCCTCGTTCGAGGTCATCACGCCCCTGCTCTCGCGTTGCCAGGTGTATGTGCTGAAACCATTGGAACGGGAAGACCTGCTCGAACTGGCCGAGCGCGCCATCAAGACGGACGTGGAGCTGGGCAAGCGGCACATCGTGCTGGACGAGACGGAGGCACTCTTGCGCTTTGCCGGGGGCGATGCTCGCAAGCTGCTCAACATCCTGGAGCTGGTGGCCTCGGCCGACGAGGGCGACACGGTGCACATCACCAACGAGGTGGTGACCGAACGCCTGCAACAGAACCCCATGGCCTACGACAAGAACGGCGAGGTGCACTACGACATCATCTCGGCCTTCATCAAGTCGGTGCGCGGCAGCGACCCCGACGCGGCCATCTACTGGCTGGCCCGCATGGTGGCGGGCGGCGAAGACCCGAAGTTCATCGCCCGGCGGCTCGTCATCCTGGCGGCGGAGGACATCGGCCTGGCCAACCCCAACGCTCTGCTGCTGGCCAACGCCTGCTTCGATGCCTTGCAGAAGATAGGCTGGCCGGAGGGGCGCATCATCCTGGCCGAAACCACCGTGTACCTGGCCACGTCGGCCAAGAGCAATTCGGCCTACATGGCCATCGACGAGGCGTTGGCGTTGGTGAACCGCACCGGCAACCTGCCCGTGCCCCTGCACCTGCGCAACGCCCCCACCAAGCTGATGAAGGACTTGGGCTACCACAAGGGCTACAAATACGCCCACGACTTCGAAAGCAATTTCGTGGAACAGCAGTTCCTGCCCGACGGCCTGACGAACGAACGCCTTTGGCACGCCCAGGACAACCCCGCCGAGCGGGTGATGGCCGAACGGCTGCGGGCGTTGTGGAAAGGACGGTACTAAATTCAATGAACAATTAACAATGAACAATGGACAGTTGAATGCCCCCGCGCGGACGGCCTACGGGGTGCTGCTGGCCATCGGCTTCGCCCATTTGCTGAACGACATGATACAGTCGGTCATCCCGGCCATCTACCCGCTCATCAAGGAGGAGTATGGCTATTCGTTCGTGCAAATCGGGTTGATTACGCTGGTGTTCCAGGCCACCTCGTCGCTGCTACAGCCCCTCACCGGCCTGTATGCCGACCGGCATCCGCGCCCCTACGTGCTGGCGGCGGGCATGTGCTTCACGCTGGCGGGGCTGTGCCTGCTGGCCTTCGTGGGGCGGTTCGAGTGGATGCTCGTGTCCGTGGCGCTCATCGGGTGCGGGTCGTCGGTGTTCCACCCCGAGGCCTCGCGGGTGGCGCAGCTGGCTTCGGGCGGGCGCAAGAGCCTGGCGCAGTCCATCTTCCAGGTGGGCGGCAACGGGGGAAGCGCGTTCGGCCCGCTGGCGGCGGCCCTGGTGGTGCTGCCTCACGGGCAGGGAGCCATCGGGTGGTTTGCCGTGGCGGCGTTGCTGGCCATCTTCGTGCTGGTGCGCATCGGCGGCTGGTACCGCGACAGGCTGGACCGCCAGCGGCAAAGCCCGGCGGCGGCCGCCGCGCAAGCCCCCTTGCCCCGGCGGCAAGTGCGGCGGGCCATGGCCATCCTCATCGTGCTGGTGTTTTCCAAATACATCTACAACGCCTCGATGACGAATTATTTCACCTTCTTCCTCATGGAGCGTTTCGGCGTTTCGGTGCAGGCGTCGCAGCTGTGCCTGTTCGCCTTCCTGGCCGCCTTTGCCGTGGGCACATTGGCGGGCGGGGTGCTGGGCGACCGCTTCGGGCGCAAATACGTCATTTGGGGTTCCATCTTCGGCGCGGCCCCGTTCGCCCTGCTGTTGCCCTACGCCAACCTGTTCTGGACCATCGTGCTGGCCGTGGTGGTGGGCTTGGTCATCGCCTCGGCCTTCTCGGCCATCCTGGTCTACGCCACCGACCTCATGCCGGGCAAGGTGGGGCTGGTGTCCGGCCTGTTCTTCGGCCTCATGTTCGGCCTGGGCGGGGTGGGGTCGGCCTTTTTCGGCTGGCTGGCCGACCACACGAGCATCGCGTTCGTCTTCCAAGTCAGTTCGTGGCTGCCCCTGCTGGGCGCGGTGGCGGGCTTCCTGCCCGACGTGCGACCCACCTCCGACCGCCGCAATAGCGCGTGAAAACTGCCGTTATACGAGCTGAAAACCGCCGCTATACCGCATGAAAATTTCCGGTATACTGGAAATTTACGTGCGGTATAGCGGAAGTTTACGCGCGGTATAGCGGAAATTTACGCGCGGTATACCGGCGGTTTTCACCCCGTATGGCGGACGATTTCCCAAAACGCCGCCAAGGAATTTGCATATTCGCATATTATCACATCTGCACATTATCACATCAGCATATTATCACTATCTTTGCCCCAGATTAACCCCAAAACACAAACGGATATGAACATTACGGACCGATTTCTGAAGTACGTCAGCTTCCCGACGACTTCGGACGAGAACACGAACATGACCCCCAGCACGCCGGGGCAGATGAAGTTTGCCAAATACCTGGTGGAAGAACTGAACGCCATCGGCCTGACCGAAGTGGAACTGGACCGCAACGGCTACATCATGGCCACCCTGCCCGCCAACACCGGCCGCGCGCTGCCCACCGTCGGCTTCATTGCCCACATGGACACCAGCCCGGACATGAGCGGCAAGCACATCAAACCCCGCATCGTGAAGGACTACGACGGTGAAGACATCCTGCTGAACGAGGAAAAGCTGATTATGCTGGAAACGGAGAAATACCCCGAGATACTGCAATACAAGGGACAGGACATCATCGTGACCGACGGCACCACGCTGCTCGGGGCGGACGACAAGGCGGGCATCGCCGAAATCGTGTCGGCCATGGAATACCTCCTGGCCAACCCGGGCATCGAGCACGGCAAAGTGCGCATCGGCTTCACGCCCGACGAGGAGATCGGCCAGGGAGCCGACCACTTCGACGTGCGGAAGTTCGGGGCCGACTGGGCCTACACGATGGACGGCGGCGAGATAGGCGAGCTGGAGTTCGAGAACTTCAACGCCGCCTCGGCCAAGGTCACCTTCCGGGGGCTGAACGTGCATCCGGGCTACGCCAAGCACAAGATGAAGAACTCCATGCGCATCGCCTACCAATACGCCACCATGCTGCCCCGCCACGAAACGCCCGAACACACCGAGGGCTACGAGGGCTTCTACCACCTGGTGGGGATGCAGGGGTCGGTAGAGGAATCGACCATGAGCTACATCATCCGCGACCACGACCGCGCCCGCTTCGAAAGCCGCAAGAAGGAAATGCAGCACCTGGTGAACAAAATCAACGCCGAATACGGCGAAGGCACGGCCACCATCGAGCTGAAGGACCAATATTACAACATGCGCGAGAAGGTGGAACCCGTGATGCACGTGGTGGAAGCTGCCAAGCAGGCCATGGAGCAGGTGGGCGTGGAGCCGCGCGTGCGTCCCATCCGGGGCGGCACGGACGGGGCGCGGCTGTCGTTCGAAGGACTGCCCTGCCCCAACATCTTCGCCGGGGGGCACAACTTCCACGGCCGCTTCGAGTACCTGCCCGTGCCCTCCATGGAAAAGGCCATGCAGGTGGTGGTGAAAATCATCGAAAACGTGGCGAAGTAAGTCTTTTGTACGCAAAGACGCGGAGACGCAAAGGATTTTTGGCCTTTCGTGTCTATATAATATAAGGATAAATATTCTTTGCGTCCTTGCGTCTTGGCGTACATAAAAACATCTTAGCGCAAACACAAACAATAATATGAAAACAACTCCCTTTACCAACATTCACATCGCGCTCGGGGCAAAGATGCACGAGTTCGCGGGTTACAACATGCCGATAGAATACACGGGCATCATCGACGAGCACCTCACCGTGCGCCAAGGCGTGGGCGTGTTCGACGTGTCGCACATGGGCGAGTTCTGGGTGAAAGGCCCGCAAGCCCTGCCGTTCCTCCAGAAAATCACCTCCAACGACGTGTCGCGCCTCACCGTGGGCAAGGTGCAGTACTCCTGCCTGCCCAACGGGCGCGGCGGCATCGTGGACGACCTGGTGGTGTACCGCTACGAAGACGAAAAGTACCTGCTCGTGGTCAACGCCTCGAACATCGAAAAGGACTGGGCCTGGTGCAACGAGCACAACACCGAGGGCGCGGTGCTGGAAAACGCCTCCGACCGCATGGCGCAACTGGCCGTGCAAGGCCCGAAAGCCACCGAAATGCTGCAACGCCTCACGCCGGTCGACCTCGCCGAAATACCCTACTACGCCTTCCGCGTGGGCGAGTTTGCTGGCGTGCCGGAAGTCATCCTGTCGAACACGGGCTACACCGGAGCGGGCGGCTTCGAACTGTACTTCCGCCCTGAAGAAGGCGAGCGGGTGTGGAACGCCCTCTTCGAAGCGGGCAAGGACTTCGGCCTGAAGCCCATCGGCCTCGGGGCACGCGACACGTTGCGCTTGGAAAAAGGCTTCTGCCTCTACGGCAACGACATTGACGACACCACCTCGCCCCTCGAAGCGGGCCTGGGCTGGATAACGAAATTCGTCGAAGGCAAGGACTTCATCGACCGTCCGTTCCTGGAACGGCAAAAGGCCGAGGGCGTGCAGCGCAAGCTGGTGCGCTTCGAGATGGAGGAACGCGCCATCCCGCGCCACGGCTACGACATCGTGGACGAAGCGGGCACGCGGATAGGCCACGTCACCTCCGGCACCATGCTGCCCGGCACGAAGACCGGCATCGGCATGGGCTACGTGCAAACCGCCTACGCCCATCCCGATGCCCGCATCTACGTGGCCATCCGCAACAAGCACGTGCCGGCACGGGTGGTGAAATGATGACAGACAACTATGGCGGAGGAAAAAGACCTTTACATCATAGCAGGGTGCAACGGGGCGGGCAAAACCACCGCCTCGTTCACTATCCTGCCAGACATCATCCACTGCAAGAAACAACTCGGGCAACAGGCCTGACTTGCTTGCAGAAAAAGAAAAAGGCGAGCCGTTGCGCATCATACAGAGAGAAAAGTTTAATCAAATGAGGCTGTTTTATGAAAAAGAATAGGCAAAGAGAATTGTTCGATAAAATCCAAGCAGGTGTGGATTTGTACTACCAGCGTCTTGTCGAGGAAAAACGCCGGACGGGCGGCACTCTTGTCGTATGGCGCGATGGGAGAGTTGTGCACGTCAAGCCATGAACCAATTTTATTCACCCATTAAAAAAGCCGTTTCATCGTGAAAAAAGCAATCTTCCCATTCCTCCTTGCCCTCCTGGGCTTCTCGTCGGTTTATGCCCGCGACTTCCGCCCGGGCTACGTGGTGACCAGCGCGGGCGACACGCTGCGGGGCGAAATCAACCACGGCAACGCCACGGCCCTGTGCGCCGAATGCCTGTTCCGCCCCGACGGGCAGGCAACAGCCACGCGCTACCTGCCGGGCGACTTGGCGGCTTACCGCTTCGAGGGCGGGCAGTATTTCCTGTCACACCCGTTGGAAGGTGCGGGGCTGGTGTTCCTCGAAGTGCTGGTGCAGGGCGAGCTGGACGTGTATTATTATAAGAAAGGGGCGGACGAGCATTATTACGTGGAAAAGGCCGGTATGCCCTTTACCGAAGTGCCCGCCGTGAACGGTAGCGTGACGATAGACGGGCGTACCTACGAGCGCAACAACCAGCACGTGGGCATGCTGAGTTATTTCACGCAGGACGCACCGGCCTTGCAGCGGAACATTGCGAAGATGCCGCGCCTCAACCCGGCCAACATGATCCACCTGGCCGAGGCTTACCATGGCATGGTGTGCACCGATGGCAGCCCGTGCGTGGTCTACCAGGCCGTGCTGCCCAAGGTGCGGGTGGGCATCGAGCTACAGGGCGGGGCGTTCCGCGTGTTCCGCGACAAGGCCGACGAGCCGGAGAACGAGCTATGGGCGGGCGTGCCTTCGCTGTACATCTACCTGTTCCTGCCCCGTGTGAGCGAGCACTTCTTCCTGCGGGCGGGTTTCAGCCCCCAGTGGTTCGGCAAGCGCACGTGGTACAACAGCCTGGGCGACCAGTACCGGGGCGAGACCAGCGACCCGCGCGACGACCAATTCATCTTTGCCACCCGCAACCACTTCCACAAGATACCCGTGCAGGTGGGCTACCGCTTCGGCAAAGGAGTGGTGCGCCCCAAGGTGGCGGCGGGCATATCGCTCTACCTGCCGGGCTGGGTCATCACCAGTGCCATGGCGGGGGCGGACTTCTTCGTGGCCGAGCACATGGCCCTCACGCTTTCTTACGACATAGATTTTGCGCCGTGGAACTTCCGCCCCTTCGCTCCTGCCTTCCGGGGCGGGCAGAGCGTGCAGGCAGGCGTGCATTTCGAGTTTTGATATTTTGAAAACATAGAATGTGAAAGGCAAACGATACCGGAGGTTTTTGTTCCTCCTCCTGGCCGTCTCCCTGGGTGGAGCGGCGGCATTTGCCCAGGCGGACTTCCGTCCGGGCTACGTGGTGACGAACGCGGGCGACACGCTACGGGGCGAGATAGACTATCGCGGCAACATCCTCATGGGGCGGCAATGCACGTTCCGCGCCGGGCGGGGGACGGACGAGGTGCGCTACTCGCCTGCCGAGCTGGTCGCCTACCACTTCGACGAAGGGCGTTACTTCCAGTCGCGCCGGGTGGACGGCGAGAGGTTGGTGTTCCTCGAAGTGCTGGTGCAGGGCGAACTGGACGTGTATTATTACAAAGGAAAGTCGGGCGAGCATTATTACGTGGAAAAGGTCGGCATGCCCTTTACCGAAGTACCCGCCGTGAGCGGCATGGTGGAGGTGGACGGCAAGCAGTATGCCCGCGACAAGCTGCACGCGGGCACGCTCAACTACTTCACGCAAGACGCGCCCGCCTTGCAGCAGGACATCAATAAGATGACAAAGCTCAGCCCAAGGGCATGATACGGTTGGCCGAGCAGTACCACGGCATGGTGTGCACCGACGGCAGCCCGTGCGTGGTGTACCAGAGCGTGCAGCCCGTGGCGCGGGTGGCGCTGGAGGTGTCGGGTGGCGGCTTTGTCACCTTCCGCAACCGCAAGGCCGGGCTGGAGGGTGGCCTGTTGGCGGGCGTGCCGGCGGCCTACGAGGCCGAGTTTTTCTCCTGGCAGATGCCCCTCATCCCCGCCTCGCCGTGGGGTCAGAGCGTGCAGGCGGGCGTGTACGTGGCATTCTGACGGACACCTTAAGGAATATGATGGACGGCTTGTCGCCATGCGGTGCGGCAAGCCGTTCTTTCATTTTTTCTGTTTCCCGGCAAATGTTTTCCCAATTGTGAGCAGATGTTTTTCCTTTTCCGGGCAGATGTTTCCCCAATCGTGAGCAAAAACAAAAACCTGTCAGCAGGAACAAGGAAACTTATCGGCATGTTTCGAGAAAAATACGATGATTTTTCGCCGGATTGTTTTGTTTATTAAAAAATATCCCTACCTTTGCAACAGAATCACAAAACATGGCACATTTCAGCTATACATATTCTTGGCGTTGGCAATGCTCGATGGTGGTAAACGATTGGGCACGGCTGGCGTGTGTATAGCACTGTGATAGCAGCATCATCAGCAAGCGGCCTGTTGTTTACCAAAACGACAGGCCGCTTTGTTTTTATCCCGCCGAAACACACGGGCAAGCGGGTGGAACATTCAACGCATTTCATTTACTAACTATTCATAATTCTTACAAGTATGGAACGACAGAAAAGATTTTTCCTCGAAGAGCGGGACATCCCCCGCCTGTGGTACAACATCGTGGCCGATATGCCGGTAAAGCCCATGCCGATGCTCCATCCCGCCACCAAGCAGCCTTTGCGGGCGGAGGACCTCTTCCCCATATTCTCGGAAGAGGCTTCGCGCCAGGAGATGAACACGACCGACCGCTGGATTGACATCCCGGACGAGGTGCGCGAGCAGTACAAGGCGTACCGCTCCACCCCCCTGGTGCGGGCTTACGGGCTGGAACGGGCACTCGACACACCGGCGCACATCTACTTCAAGAACGAGAGTGTGAGCCCCGTGGGGTCGCACAAGCTCAACTCCGCTCTGGCGCAGGCCTATTACTGCAAACGCGAGGGGCTGACCAACATCACCACCGAGACCGGGGCGGGCCAGTGGGGCACGGCATTGGCTTATGCCGCGCGGGTGTTCGGCCTGGAGCTGGCCGTGTACATGGTGAAGGTGAGCTACGAGCAGAAGCCTTACCGCCGCTCGCTCATGCAGACGTGGGGGGCGCAGGTGGTGGCCTCGCCCAGCATGTCCACCAAGGCGGGGCGCAAGATATTGACCGAAAACCCCACGTACCAGGGCAGCCTGGGCACGGCCATCTCCGAGGCCATCGAGCTGGCGCAGACGGTGCCGCATTGTAAATATACCCTTGGCAGCGTGATGAACCACGTGGCCTTGCACCAGACCATTATCGGGCTGGAAGCCGAGCGGCAGATGGAGATGGCGGGCGAATATCCCGATGTGGTGATTGGCTGCTTCGGGGGAGGGTCGAACTTCAGTGGCATATCGTTCCCCTTCATGCGCCATACGATACTGGAAGGACGGGCCACGCGTTTCGTGGCGGCCGAACCGGCCTCATGCCCCAAGCTCACACGCGGTGTGTTCCAATACGACTTCGGTGACGAGGCGGGTTACACGCCCCTGCTACCCATGTTCACGCTGGGCCACACGTTCGCTCCTGCGCATATCCACGCCGGCGGGCTGCGCTACCACGGGGCAGGCACCATCGTGAGCCAGCTGATGAAGGACGGCTACATGGAGGCGGTGGACATCAAGCAGCTCGACTCGTTCCAGGCAGGCGTGCTCTTCGCTCGCACAGAGGGCATCGTGCCCGCCCCCGAGTCGGCACACGCCATTGCCGCCACCGTCGCCGAGGCCCTGAAGGCGAAGGAGGAGGGCACACCGAAGGTCATCCTGTTCAACCTCTCCGGCCACGGCCTCATCGACATGTCGGCCTATGACCGCTACCTCTCCGGCGACTTGCAGAACTACCAGTTGCCCGACGAGGAAATCCGCCAGAACATAGAAGGGCTGGAGCGGATAATAGGATGATGCGCTGATGTGCCAATGTGATGATGCGAGGGTGTGTCCGCATGGTATGGGGCGCACCCTCGTGTTGCATGGTGTGAACGCCTTTTGTTTGTGCGGTTACGGGGTTTGTCTTATCTTTGCCGTGCAATAAAACAGACAACTGCGTATGACAACCCTTCTCATCATAGCAGTCACGGTGGTGGTGAGCATTGTGGGGTTCGGCAACCCACGGGTGTTCGACCGTTTGAAGTTCTGCGTGTACGACGTGCTGGAGCGGCGGCAGTGGGAGCGGCTGGTGACCTCTGCCTTGCTCCATGCCGACTGGATGCATCTGCTGTTCAACATGCTGACACTTTATTTCTTCGCCCCGACGTTGGAACGCTTCTTGGGCACGCCTCGTTTCCTGCTGATATATCTCGGAGCTATCCTGGGCGGCAGCCTGCTGTCGCTGTTCATGTACCGGCGGCAGCCCTATTATTCGGCCATCGGGGCATCCGGCGGGGTGAGCGGCGTGTTGTTCGGAGCCATCGCGCTCGACCCGCACATAGGCATCATGATCATGTTCATCCCCATTCCCATCCCGGGCTGGATATTCGCCATTGCCTACTTGGCCTATTCCATTTATGGCATGCGGCGCACGCTGGGTAACGTGGGGCATGCAGCGCACCTGGGCGGGGCGTTGGTAGGCTTCGTGCTGGCCATCGCCTTCTGGCCCGCCACCCTAAGCAACAACCTGCTATTTATTGTCCTCATGGCTGTTCCGCTGGTGGTACTGGGGTATTATGTGTACAAGGAAAAGTGAACTCCAAAGAACCCAAGGACCATGAACAACCGGACACTTTCTTATTTCTCTCTCTTCCTCTTCTTTTTCTCCTTTTGCTTTGCGGCACGGGGGCAGGTGGCTCATGTGGTGCCGTCGGCCCGGTCGGTGGCACAAACGGCAGTGGCCGATGATGCGTCGTGGAATGCTTTCCACAACCCTGCCATGTTGGGCTACATCCGCCCGGTAGACTTATCTGTGGCCTACGAGAACCGCTATCTGCTGAAGGAACTATCCACCAAGAGCATACAGGCAGGCTTCGCCACTCCCTATGTCAACGTGGGGGCTTCGTTTTCCCATTTCGGTTACTCGCTGTACCATGACATGCTGATGGGCATCGATGTGGCACGCGACTTCGGCGGCAAATTTGCCTTAGGGCTGGGCTTTGACTATTACATGGCCTATGTAGCAGCCACGGGGCGATATCAAGGGGCGTTGCTGGGACGCATCGGGTTGTCGTTGCGGCTGGTAGATCGGCTGGTTATCGGCTTCAGCACGTTCAATCCTTTTCAAAACAACCTGCGTATGGAGCTGACGACAAAACGCCTGCCATCGGTCTACAGCCTGGGCACGGCCTTTTACATCCTGCCTGAACTGGTGTGGCGCACGCAGGCAGACAAGGAAATTAGCAGCCGATACCGTTTTGCCACCGGGTTGGAGTACTCTATGCTGGGACACATCCGGGTGAAGGCGGGCGGATATGCCACAGGGCGCATCTTTGTGCCTTGCCTGGGCTTTGCCGCGCGGGTGTCCGACTACAGTGCCGACCTGGACTGTGAATTAAACCCCGTGCTGGGGCTGACCGCCAAAATTACCTTGCATTATGCATTGACCCCCAACGCTCCCTTGAAGTGAACTTTACATTCCCCCTAAATCTCTGCCCGTGCATCGCCTTTTGCCTTTCATATTTTGCCTGGTCGGCTTCTTCGCTTCGGCTCAAAGTCCGATGGAAGGGCGGGTGGAGGATATCATCGAGGACATCCTCTCCCAACTGGCTGAAGGGAACGAGGAAGAGGACGAGGTGGATTATTCCTCTTATTACGACGATTTGTACGAACGGGCACAGTCGCCGCTCAATCTGAACACGGCTACCCGCGAACAGTTGGAGTCGCTTTTCTTCCTCTCGGATATCCAGGTGGAAAATCTCTTATACTACTTATATATGTATGGCGACATGCAGACGGTGTACGAACTGCGCCTAGTGGAGGGCATGGACGAGGAAAGCATCCGCCGCTTGCTGCCGTTCGTAGTAGTAGAGCCAGGGGAGCGCAAGCCCGACAAGCTTTATGCACGCGAGGTATGGCGGTACGGACGGCACGAACTATATGCCCGTTTCGGGGGTAATGTGGAGCGGGCGGATGGTTATCGGGTTGCCGAGGGGGAGGAACGTGCCTATGAGGGATCGCCCCTGCATCACCAGCTGAAATACCGCTTCCATTACAAGGACCGCATTTGGGCGGGGCTGACCATGGAAAAGGATGCGGGGGAGCCGTTTCTGATAAATAAAAAAGGGTATGACTTTTATTCGGCCTACGCCCAGGTGAGTGGCATGGGGGTGCTCCACAACCTGGTGCTGGGCGACTACCGGGCGGCTTTCGGCGAGGGACTGGTGGTGCGCACGGGGTTCAGTCTGGGCAAGTCGGCGGAGGTGCTGAACACCAATCGGCCTCCTTCCGGACTGCGCAGGTCGGGTTCAGCAGACGAATACAACTTCTTCCGCGGTGCTGGAGCCACGGTGCGGCTGGGCGACTTTGACTTGACGGCCTTTTATTCCCACAAGAAGATAGACGGCGACACGGCGGGCGGTTCGTTCCCTTCCATCACCCGTACGGGGCTGCATCGCACAGCCACAGAGCGGAGCCGTCGGCATGCCGTGCGCCAGCAGGTGGCAGGTGGCAACGTCACCTACACGCACGGACGGCTGCAAGTAGGGGCCACCGCCCTGCACACCCGCTTGAGTCACGTCCTGCAACCCGTGCCGATGCTTTACAACGGCACGTACTTCCGGGGCGACCGGCAAACCACCGCCGGGCTGCATTACCGTTTCCGGCTGGGCAAACTGCACGTGTACGGCGAGACGGCCATGACCCGCGGGCGGGCAGCCGCCACGGTCAACGGCTTCAGCGTGAACCCCACACCACGCCTGGGACTGGTGGTGCAGCACCGCTACCTGTCGCCACGCTATGACACGTTCTTTGCCCGCATGTTCAGCCAGACTACCTCCCGGTGCATGAACGAACACGGGGTGTATATGGGGGTGGAAGTGCAGCCGTTCCGCAGATGGCGGATGTCGGGCTACGTGGACTTGTGCCGCTACCCGTGGCCGAGGTACGGCGTGCCGTCGCCCTCCACAGGCACGGAATGCCTGCTACACGTGGAGTACCAGCCACAATCCGACTGGCGGATGTACTGGCGGGTCCGGGGAAGGCTGCGCCAGGCTGCCGACACCCGCACAACGCGCCCCACGGAGGAACTGGTGATGCGCGACCAATGGCAACTCCGCTACGTGCTCGACCGCACCTATGGCCGCTTCCGCTTCCAGACCCTGCTCTACGGCAATCTGTCGCGCCGGGCAGATGCGGCGTGGACGTATGGCGTGTCGGCGGTGCAGGACGTGTCCTACACCTTTGCCCACATCCCGCTCCGCCTCGACTTCCGCTACCAGTTCTTCGATGCCCGCGACTACGACAACCGCATCTACTGCTACGAGCGCGATGTGCTACATGCCTTCTCCATCCCGATGAACTACGGCCTGGGAAGCCGCTACTACCTGAACGCCAAGTACGACCTGCTGGACTGCCTCACCGTGTGGCTCAAGGTTGCACAAACCGTCTACGCCGATGGCCGCACAGAGGTAGGCACGGGTCGCGACCGCACACCCGGTAACCGCCGCACCACCGTGAGAGCCTTGGTAAGATGGAAGTTTTAGGGGGGGGGGGCAGATGGAGTGTGCGGGCAATACGGATTGTACGGGATTGCACGGATTATAGCGGATGTTATTTTCAACAAATTGTGAAGATATAGCTCCCCGCTCGGCTTTCTATAGTCACTGAACAAAAATCATTTGTTGACGCCACTCCATGGTTGACAATGAAGCAACACTCCTCTGTAGAGAGAAGTGTTAGCGATAGGTTCAACTTGAAATATCGTAACACAAAGGCTTTAGTGTAAACCTTAAGGACGAGACAAGATTCGCCCCCTTCGAGAAAGCAAGAGGGGACGGAAGTACCAGTACAACGGGGAGTCCTAAAGGCAGAAGAAGTGATACAAAATACCGGAGGTGCATAAACAAAGAACGAACAGATCGCTTATTTGCCTAATCTTGCAACAAATTGTGTTCTCACTTAACCGCAAAGGGCGCAAAGGAATTGATGCGCCAGTAGACCGTTGACTGTCGACCATAATCCATCCTTAGCACCCTTCGCACTCCTTGCATTTTCTTCTTGCCTCTTGCCATTCACCGGCTACTTTACCTTCACCCGAGCCAGGCCGTCCTCGGCCACGGTCACTTGCTCCGGTTTGCCGTAACACACGATTTTGCCCATACCCTCGGCGCGGGCATCCACGCTCCCGGTGGCGTAGGCCTTAAGGTGACAAATGCCCTCGCTACGCAAACGGGCGTGGGTAGCCTGCAAACCTTCGGCATCGAGCGTGGACATGCCCTCCACGTACAAGTCGGTCCGCTCGCAACGACCCCTCAGGTTCATGCTGCCCATGCCTTCCACGTGCACCCCGACAGTCTGCTTCATGTCCAACTGCAAATCCACCTTCGACATGCCTTCCACATGCAGACGAAGATTCCTGCCTTTCAAGGGGGTCGTGCCCACGATGCGCGCCACGCCTTCGGTACGGATGGACTCAATGCAGTCGGCGGACAGGCTCACCCGGTTGCGCCGCAGGGCATCGCGCGCCTCATCGAACGAGCGGAATGTATAGCTCTCCTTCACCTCTTCATCCATCCATATATATAAGGTATCACCGCTCACGCGGGTGACGATGCCGGGCAACCGCTTGTCCGATGCACTCACCATGAGCGTGCGGTTGGGCGACTGCGTGATTTCCACATCGAAGCAGCCCCGCAAGTCCACTGCACGGAACGGGGGCACATCGCGCCACTGGTCGGTCACCGGCTCCTCGTCCGCCTCCTGCTGCTGCACACTGTGCGCGACAGGATGCACCACGGGGGCTGTCAAAGCCGTCCCGCTGTTCCAATGAAAGTGCATCTGCGAAGGCCAACGGCTCTCCCGCAGCACCCCGATGAGCATGAACAATCCCGCCAGCCACAGCAACAACGCCACCCAATAGGTGACCTTCGACTTGCTGCGGTGCCCCGAGGCTCCCCGTACCAAGGCATATACCAAGGCAAACAACGGGCATCCCACCAGGAGCAAACCCGACACCACCAGCAACAGCACCACGTCCCAATTGTCGGGCCACGACCACACGAAGTCGGGCAACACTTCCGCCAACCCGGCGATAGACAACGCACCGCCCACGGACAGCAGACTCACTACCGCGATAAATACCACAAACACTACCGCCGCCACCAGCAACGCGCCTCCCACGCCGAGGCACACCTTAAGCGCCCCGACCAGCACCTGCCCGATGCGCTGCCCCACCGTGCGGGTGCTGCGCTTGAATTCCTCGCCCGCCACGTAGGCTTTCCAGTTGTCGAACTCGGCCTTGATATTGTCCACCGTGACCTCCTCGCCCTGCATCTCCAGCCGTTGCGAGGGTGTGACCGCTGCAGGAGCGACTATCCACAACAGGAAGTAGGCCAGCAGGAAGAACCACCCGCCTCCCACCACCATGCTGAGCAACGTGATGCCCGCCAAAGCCAGACGCACCACCGACACGTCCCAACCGAAGCGGGCGGCAATGCCCCCGCACACCCCACCGAGCACGGCACCCTCCGGGTCGCGGTAGAAGCGGCGGGGACGCTTTTTCTTTTTCGCCGCCTGCGTCTCGGGCTGTTCCTCATCGTCGGCAAACTGGCTGGGATGCCCCATGATGGCAACCACCTCCTGCACGTCGGCCAGCGTCACCACCTCCTTGCCACGTTGCAGGCGTTCACCCAGCAATTCGGCAATGCGCCCCTCGATGTCGGCCATGATGTCGTCCCGGTCCGGGTCGTCCTGGAAATGCCCGGCAATATCGGCCAGATACTTCCTCAGCACCTCGTAAGCATCTTCATCGATGATAAACGCCACGTTGTTCAGGTTGATGTTCAAAGTCTTTTTCATTGCTGTTTTATTTCAGATTTCAAATTTCATATTGAGAATTGAGGAACGCGAATGACGCGAATTGCGCGAATGAACGCAAGTTTTATTTGCCCGCAGATTGCGCGGATGGACGCAGATTTCCTTCTTCTTGCCTCTTGCCCAATTGACGCGGATGGGTACATCCCCTCCTTCCCGATTGCATCGGGACAAGTT
>CALUML010000009.1 GCA_944321745.1 uncultured Bacteroidales bacterium | reverse complement strand
GGTTCGGTCCAGATGCGGAATTCGTTGAGCCGCCCGTGGAAAGGCCGGGTGCCGTCCATGCCGCGCCCGAACACGTAGCTGCCCATGCCGTCAAAGGCTTCCACCGGTGTGGGCGGCAGCACCTGCACCAGGTCCACGTAGCCCGTGAGGGTGGGATGGTCGCCCGCCTCGTACACCACGGCCACGTGCTGCCATTGACCTTGCAGCTGCTTGTCCAGCGGGGCGGAAGCGCGTACCTCCGACCCGCCCACTTGCACCGTGAGATAGCCGTCGGCATCGAAGCCCATTTCGAAGTAGGTGTTGATGTCGCCCAGGGCAAATACCGCCTCGTCCCGATAATCGTCGAAGAGAATGTTGGTCTCTACCGTGAAGCTCTTGCCCGCGAAGTTCTTCGGCAGCTCGGTAGCGGCGTATTCCGACACGCCGTCGAAGCTCACCGAAGCGTTGTTCGTGTTGGCCGTCCCCACCCTCACGCCGGTGGCGCTCACGTTGTCCTGCGTGATATACCCGGCGGCGATGTTCTCGTTGAAGTTCAGCCGCACTTCGTCTTCCACGCCAAGGATGCCATCGGCCGGTTGGGGCTGGCCGAAGAGGCGCGGGCGGTAGGTGTCCTTCGTGCCGGTGGAGATGTTGGACACGGTTTCGATGAAGCCGTTCTCATCCCGGCAGGCACTCACGGCACAGATGTCATAGCTTTGGTCCACGTCCGTTGCCTCGTCCAATACTATATTATATTGTATGTCAGCCCCCTCTATCAGGAACTTCTCGCACGTGGCCTCGGTATCGGCATTCATGTCGTCTTCCGACCGGTAGAAACGCGCCTTGGTCACCCAGCGGTCATCCGACTCGTACGAGCCTTTGAACTGGATGTCGATGTGGTGGAAGTTCTCGTAGTTCACGTCGAAGTCCGTCACGGTGACGGGAATGAAGTACTTGCCATCCTCCGTCACGTTGGGGCTTTCGCTGTTGAGCACCCACTGGTCGAGCGGCGAGGCCAAGGTGAGGTCCGTGCACGAAGGGGTGAACTCGGCATTGAGGCTCACCGTGGCTCCTATCAGATCCTGGAAGCCGGTGAGGTCGTACTGGCAGGTGGAGTGCAGCACCAGTTGCAGGTCGTGGTACACCATGGCCGTGCCTTTCTCCACTTCCAGGGTCTTGACCAGTTCGCCCCCGGCTGGTACGAAGAAGGTGCGCCCGTCGCCCAGCGGCGTGCCGTCGATGTAGAACTTCGCCCCGTCGGGATTCGTCTCGTCCACCTGCGACAGCATGAAGTATTGGTCATCGCCCGTTTCGGACTCGTTGCCCAAATGCAGCGTAAATACCGCCCGGCGCGATGCGGGCACGTTGCTCACCGTGCTTTCGTCCACCGTGAGCACGGGTTTTTCCATTTGGGCGGTAGGCTGGTCGATGGTTGTGCCGGGCTGGTAGTATTTGGATACCGAGCCGCCTTCCCACGGGCAGGAGGTAGCCCCGCCCCGGGTGATGAAAACATACTCGTTCTGCACGCCCTTCAGGTTGTCGTTGTCCAGCAGGTCGCCCCAGTTCACGCCATGTCCCAGGTCGCCGCCCGCGTCGTTGACGATTTCGGTCAGCTTCTGGTCGTTGTTCACCTTGCGCACGTCCACCGAGATGTAGTCCGTGCCGTCCTCGGCCAGCACGAAGCCGAACGTGCGGGTCGCTTCCTGGGTGGTTTCATACTCTCTGCCGTGGCTCGTGGTTTCTATGAAACTTAATGTCGCTTGCACCCCTGCATCATTGACCAATGCTCCAGCCAGTGATGTTTGATGAGAGCCTATTGTAAAGGAGAATGTCACTACATTCACATCACTACCGGCATATTCCATGCTCCGCTCGATGCTCGACCCGGCGTGGAAGGAGATGTTTTCTCCCTCCTTGGAGGCGGTTATCTTCTTCCGCTCGTTGTCGGCAATGGCTAATTCCCAGTTGTCGATGCTCTGGCGGATAGTCAAGATGGTGTCCAAGTTGGCATGATCCGGATTGGACGCATATATTTGTCCCGGATACTCATCTCCTGGATTATGAGGGATGAATCTCTTATAATACCCTTGTTTGCCGAAGCAGGTATCTTCCATATTGGTGATGTCGGTCGTGTAAACAATCTTCTGCGTTTGGTTGGCTTGTTGTTGAGCCGCAGCCGAATCCAATCCGAATGTGAATTGCTGCATCATCACTTCCTTCAACTGGGGAATCAATACGTTTTCTATGTGGATTTGCGGATAAGCAAAGGCGGTAGAGAATTGCGCTCCCATGAGAATGGTCTCACGTTGTACCAGCGAATAGCCATTGCTGTTTGCCAATACTTTTACATTTTCCGTGTTGAACTCTCCATCGCGCAGAATTTCCACTGCATCGCCCGTACCCATGATTATATTGGTCGACTTGCCAATGTATATATCGGCATCCGCTCCCACATAGGTAGGGTCTTCGCTCGTTTGCCAACGATTGGTAAACGTCAATCGTGACCCCGTACCTATGTGTCCTTCCACATTCAGTTCGAATATTCCAGTTAAGGAACTTTCGGTGCCAGCTTTTATTTCGGTGATAGTACCGCTTCCTAAAGCTCCAATCAAAGTTTTGATGCTGGCATTTCCCTTGGCTATAGCACCCGATTCTGTGCCTACCTCCATGGAACCTACATAAGTAGAAGTATATTCGTAAGATGTACCGGCTTCCAAGTAGCTGTAGCTGCCAGAACCTGGCGGGTCGCGCAGCACGGTGGTGATGAGGTCGGGTCCGGCAGTCACGAAGTTGGTATTCTTATCCACACTTCCCAATACAATTATATCCAGACTTACCTTGTCATCTATCGTCCTATCGCCTACTTGTACGGTTATTTCCAATTTCTTTGCTCCATTGGGAGCGGACAATGAGGGTTCCCCGCAATCAAACAGGTAGTATGCAGATCCGTCTTCTCCCACGCTTACTGTGTCGGTTGTTCCTTTTAAGTCGTTGGCAAAGTTAACTATCCCATCGGTCACAGGTACACGGTCCTCCCGTTCAGGTACTTCAACAGGTGTTCCTTCATCCAATGTATAATAAGAATATCGCTCAAATACATTGGCCTGTAACTCATAGGGGTTTTCTTGGCTCATGATGGGCAAACCGAACAGATAACGTTCGTTGCCTTCTCTGTCCGGGAAGTACACTTGCATAGTATCCAGCGTCCCATCTATTGCATTCCGGACAGCGGTTTCATCCCCCCAATAGTCCAACGGCTGTCCGGCATTGGAGAGTTGTGCCACTTCCAGGGTGGGGTTCACACGCTTGATGTACTGGGCGGAGGCGTGGTAGGGAATGCTGTCGATGGCGGTGGTGTCCTGTCCCACTTGGCGCAAGCTGTCGGGCAACACATATTCATAGGCCGATGACTTGGCGATGAGGCTGTCCGTGAGGTTGAGCGTCATCAGGTCGGCCAGGATGTCGCTGTGCCCGGCAGCCGTTGCGCTGGTCACGTTGTAGGCGGTGGGAATGAGATCTACGAAGAACTCACCCGTGTTGGTTGAGGGATGTATTTCAATGTAGCGTTCGGCGTAAGTCACCGCCGTGCTATCCGGCAGACGGTCGGGGGATTCCCAGTTCCACCGCGTGGGACGGAAATGCGTCACGTGCACGGTCTTTTCCGTGGAGGCACCGACTTCACCCGATTCGTCCTCGTAGATGCTGAACATATTGGCCGACGAGCCGGACAGTTCGAGGCGCACGGTGGGGTTATCACCCAGGTTATTCGTGGAAAGGGAGTGCCCTACCGGGAATGCCTGCTGCACCGGACCGCCCGCAACACGGCCTATGAAACGCACACGGGTCTCGTCGCGGAACACCACCCCTTCAAGCGGAGCATTGTAGAAGCGGTTCTCGCCGTTCGAGTCGAGCAGCAATCCATCATTGCGGAAGGTGTGATTGGTCAGCACCGCCCGCACCGAGTGTTGCCCCACGGGTACGCTGATTTCAAATTCACCCAGCGAGTTGGTCATTACCACCTTGTTGTCTATCATAGCCGTCACTCCGTCCACTTCGAACATCACGCCTTCCACCGGGATGGTGCTTTCGGAGTACAGCACCCGCCCGCTCAACAGGAAAGATGAGTTGTCCGTAAAGTCGGCAGTGAAGTCACGGTTGTTCTCATTCATGGTGATGAGCCGTTCGGTGGGGTCGAACTGGTGGGTGCCGTAGCGCGGGATGATGCGGTACTGCGTGCCGTTGCTGGCGTAAGGCACCCCGTTGATGGTGTAGTTGCCGTTCACATCCGTGATGCCCTTGATAGCCAGTTGCTCCAACGAGGGTAACTCGGTGGCATCGGCAGTATAGGTCATACCTGTGGCCGTGGCGTGCATCTCGTGGTAGGCTTCGCCCTCGAACGACATGTCATACACTTCACCTGCCACGCCTTCGTTGAAACGGTAATAGAGCATCAGCCCCGTCTCACCACCGTAAAGCTGGCGGGTATAGTCGCGCTTGATTTCATCGGCGGTCAATGCCTTGTCCCATACGCGCACTTCGTCCACGTAACCCGTGTACTGCCCGGCATAACCGTTGCCCGAAGCCACCGCTCCCACGATGAATGGAGCCTCGTCCACGGTGAGTGCGCCCACTTCGAGCGTGTCCACCAGCAGGCTGTCGATGTAGAGTTTCATCATACGCCCGTCGAACACGGCACTGGCGTGGTAATAGTCATCGGCTTCATGCTCCACGGGGTCGGTCAGCGTCTGTTGCCCGGTCCGGAAAGTGAGCCGCCCCTCGGTATCGAAGGCCAGCAGGCTGGTACTGCCCACAGCCAGCAGGGTGCGCCCGGCGTTGTCGCCTTCGGGGCGCAGGTAAGCTTCCAGGGAGAACCCCGTGGCGGGCAGTACCAATGCATCTTCGGTCACGATTTGCCCCGACCCGTCCAGACGGGCAGCCTTGCCGCTATCCTGGTCATCGCTTTGGGGCAGTATTTCCACACCGGACACAGCTTGTCCGTTTTCATACGTCACACGACCACTGATGACCCCCGTCCCGCTACGGAAACCTACCGAGACCAACGTGTCGGTACTGTACACCATCACGTCCACGCACTTGGTGATACCATATACACGGTACTCGTAAATGGTACCGATAGCACCCTTCGTGTCATCAAACGAGTATTCGGTCAACGTGTTCTGGTACGTCACCGAGCCTACTTGGGCATATTCGCTGTCGGCAGCCCCGTAAGGCTTGCGCTCGATGACGAAGTTGTCGAACGCATTGTGCGACACCCAGCTTACCTCCGTGCGGTCGGTGAAATAGCCTTTGGACACGCTCAAGTCCTCTATCGTGCCCGGCACGTAGGGAGCTACCGGCTCGGCGGTGGTGACCACTGGAGGAATGTTGTAATCATCGCCGCCCGGCGTTAGCTCCAGGCGATATTCATACGAGCCGCAGTTTTTCACCCGTTCGTCCACAAAACGCTTGGCTTTGTAGGCATCCTCTGTCAGGTCGTACTCGTATTCGGTCATGGCTTCGAGATCCACTTGCACCAGCTTGCACTGGGTGCGTTGCGACCAGATAATGTCGTTATCGGCCCACTCCACGATGACGCTGTTGCCCCTTTCGGAAGTCGTGGCCCAGATGCTGTCCGGCGAGCAGTGCTGGGTAGACACCTCGATGCTGCTCGACACGATGGGATAGCCTGTCAACACGCTGTTGCGCGACAGGTCGTAACGGTAGTTGATCACGCCGTTGGCATCCAGCTGGTTGTCCGTGTAGGTGTATTCCGTTTCCCCTTTTTTGTAATCTACCTTGTACTCCTTGTTGTCGTACACATAGCTGCTACCATTGTGCTTGTAGCGGCGAATGGAAAATTGGTCGGTGCGGGGCGAGGTACTGGCCGCCTCGCTCATGCCCCAGGTGAGGGTGATGCGGTTGGGGTTGCCGTTGGCATCTTCCGGGTCGAAACGGCTGTTGAGGTAGTCGGCCTGCCCGAAGGTCGCCGTATTGAGCGATTTCGAAATGGTGAACCCGTAATAGCTCGAAGAGGCGGGCTGCACGGTGGCTTCCACTGTTACCCCATAGGAAGCTTCCTGGAAGTTCAGACTCTTCCAGTCGTTAGTCAGCACGACGGGATTGGGTATGCTGTTACCGCTGTAGGTCTTGGACGTGCCGCCTACCGTCACCTTCAAAGCACTCACTTTGGTGTTCGGATTGTCATTGGTAGCCCACTTCAAATGCAGGCTTTGGTTGTTTTGCCAATCGTCAGTGAGAGTGGTAATGTTTTTGGTGTAGTCCGTGCTGACCGATGTACTGAAATCAAAATTAGGATAGGTGTTTTCCAACAAGGTGGCATCGCGGTCTATTTTCCCTTGGATGTTGAAGGTATGCGTACCCCCTATCGTGTTGAAGTTCCTGACATACACCCGCACAACGATGTACGAATAGCGGCTATCGTCCCCGTCGCGCTCGCTATACTCCACCCTGCTCTGGCTTCCATACACTTCCTTCCAAGTGCTGTTGCTGAGTTTCACCTGGTAGCGGTACTTTCCGCCACCGTCCTTGAAATTCATGGGCATCCAGTAGGGGAAACTGTGGTGGTTGTTGCTGATTCCATCGATGATTGTTTCTCCATCCAGCTTCACAACGCCGTTTTGCAGCACGTCGTCGCGTCCTTTGTCATCGTATATGCGCAAGCGTATTTCGAATGCACCTTGCTCCGCAACCCATGTTGCCCTGTAGCCATCGTCCCAGCGGGCGGCTTGTGCCTGCGCCATGCCCAAGAGGGTCAACACAGCCACGAACAGGAAGCGCACACCTTTCGTGAATCCTTTTGCCATCCAGCCACGGCGTGGCGGTCGGATGAGCTGTTTGTTAGTCGTTGTCATATTATTGTTTTTAATTTATTATTTGCATCTCTAATTTCTACAAGAGTGGCCTCTACAAGCCCCTCCTAAAGGGGGAATGTTTGTCAGCCTTGTCCGAAAGGAAATCCCAATCGCATCCTCTCACCTCCTCCTTTAGGAGATTGGAGGATCATTTCGCCCACACTTTCTGCGTTTCGCCCGGGCGGCATACCAGGTAGATACCGGGAGCGGGCAGGGCAATGTGGCGGTCGGTGCCCCGGTACACGGGACGGCCTTCCGGGTCGTATACCATCACTTCTTCCCGGTCGCCGATGCCCGTAATGAACAGGGTGAGGGCTTCCACCCGCAACGTCATGCCTCCGCCGTCCAGCGTGGCCAGGCCGGTGTGCGGCTGCGCATCGAACAGGGCGGTGTAGGTGGCATCGCCTGTTACGGTTGTCACTTCGGGCGACCACCCGGCAAAGGTGTATTCATTTTCCTCATCGGCGGGCTTCTGCGGCTCGTCGCCCCGGTAGTAGGGCATCTCGCCGTATTCCAACACGTCGGTCTGGAGGGTTTCGCCCTCACTTACGAAGGTCACGGTGTAGGTGCGCCGCGTGGCGGTGAAGCGGGCGGTGTAGGTGGCCTCGCCCGTGACCGCCGTTATTTCGGGCGACCATCCGGCAAATGCGTATTCATACTCGTCCGTGGAGGCTTTCGTGGGCGTGGAGCCGGTGTAGGCGGGCATGGTGCCGTAGTCCCATTCGCTGCTCTGAAGCTCCGTGCCGTCCTCATGCAGGAAGCGCACGGTGTAGCGCAAGGGAGTCCATTGGGCGTACAGCCCCACGAAAGCCCCATCCTCGGCGGTGAGGTTGACCACCGTCTGCCCGTCGGCGTAGGCCGTGCCCGTGCCCTGCTCGCCGGTGTTCCAGCCAGCGAAGGTGTAGCCGGTGCGGGTGAAAGCGTTGGGCAACAGGGCCTGTTCCTCGCCGTAGGTGAAGGACTGCCGCTCCATGCGGCCCGTGCCGCCATTGGGAGCATACATCACGGTGTACGTGTGGGCCTGCCATTGGGCATATAATATAATAGTTGCGCCGTCCTCCTCGGTCCAGTTGTTCACCGTTTCGCCATCGGCATAGGGCGTGCCGGTGCCGTCGGCGGTCGTGTTCCAGCCCAAGTAAGTATAGCCAGTGCGGGTAAAGGCGTTGGGCGTGAGCGTGGCCGTTTCATCGTAAGCTATCGGCAGGTCGGTCATGTCGCCCTCGCCACCGTTGCCGTCGAAGCGGACGGTGTACGTGTGGGCCTGCCACTGGGCATAGAGCGTGATGACCACACCAGGAGTGGCACTGAGATTGTGCACTTCCTGGGCATCGGCGTAGGCCGTACCGGTGCCGTCGGCAGCCGTGTTCCAGCCCATGTAGGTGTAACCCGTGCGGGTGAAGGCGTTGGAGGTAAGTGCTGTCGGGTCGTCATCGTAGGTCAGGTGGAGTTCGCTCATGTCGCCTTCGCCGCCGTTGCCGTCGAAGCGGATGGTGTAGGCATTGGCCGTCCATTGGGCGGTAAGGTCGATGACCGCCTCGTCCGTCTCGGTGAGCTGAGCCACCGTTTGCCCGTCGCGGTACGTGCCGCCTTGGCCGTCGATCCAGCCCGTGAAAGTGTAGCCCGGCAGCAGGAAACCGCACGAACGCAACGCGATACGGTCGGTATAGGCCAGGCGTTGGTCGTCCATCGTACCGGTGGCCGCGTCAAGCCCCTTGTGGTAATGTATGGTGTAGTGATGCTCGCTCCACTGGGCGTAGAGGTCGATAACCGTGTCGGGCGTGGCGGTGAGATTGACCACCTCCGTGCCGTCGGCGTAGGGCGCACCGGTGCCGTCGGGAGCGGTGTTCCACCCGGTGAAGGAGAAGCCCGTACGGACGAAGGAGTTCCCGGGGAGCAATTCCCGGTCGTTGTAAGTCATGGGCAGGTCGTCCATCGTCCCTTCGCCGCCATTGGGCAGGAAGCGCAGGGTGTAGCGGTTGGCCGTCCATTGGGCATAGAGGTACACCCGTTCGTTGGCATGGGTCGTGAGCCCTTGCACCTCGGCCCGGTCCGCATAAAGCGTGCCGCTGCCGTCCGATGCGGTATTCCACCCGGCGAAGGTATAGCCCTCGAGCGTGAAGCCGTTGGCGGGCAAGGTCGTCTGCTCCGTGTAAGTCAGGTGCAGGTTGTCCATGCTGCCTTCACCGTTGCCGCCGCGGAACACGATGGTGTATTCATTCTCCGTCCACACGGCGTAGAGGTCCACTTGCGCCCCGGCTTCATCGGCCAAGTCGCTCACCGCTTCTCCATCCCGGTAAGCCACCTGCTCGGCGGATGAGAGAGCCCATCCGGCAAAAGTGAAGCCCGGGCGGGTGAAGGCATTCGGGGTCAAAGGTGTTTCTACTGAGTAGGTAAGGCGTTGGTTTTCCATGCTGCCTTCCACGTTGTCGGCATTGGCATGGAAATGTACAATGTATTCCCGTCCGCCCCACACGGCGTAGAGTGCCAGGGTGTCGGCGGGTTCAGGCGTGAGGTTGACCACCGGCTGGCGGTCGCTGTATATGACAACGGTACTGGTGGAGTCCGTGCTCCAGCCGAGGAAGGAAGAGTCGGGATGCTGGAAGAGGTTGGCGGCCAAGGCCTGCTCCTGGTCGTAGGTGAATGCCTGCAGGTCCATGTCGCCCGTGGCGCGGAGGTTGTTGCGGTGGAAGGCTACGTGGTAGGTATTGGCCTGCCATTGGGCGTAGAGGGTGGTGTCGCGCCCGGCCACGGTGACGAGGCTATCTACCACCTGCCCATCGGTCAGGGCGCGTCCCATGCCGTCGGGGCGCATGTTCCATCCCGTGAAGGAGTAGCCCGTGCGGGTGAAGGCGTTCGCGGTCAAGGCTTGCGGCGTGGCATAGGTGAATAGCTGCGGCTGCATGTCGCCTTCGCCCGTGCCCCCGCCCCGGTTGGCATTATATATAATATGGTAGGTAATAGGAGTCCAATGGGCATACAGGGAGTATTCGCCGTTGAACGTTTCCAGCAGGTTGAACACCTCCGCACCATCTTCGTACACCGCCACCCCTTCGCCGGGCGTGTTACTGTCCGCACTGGTGCTCCAGCAGTCGAACTGGTAGCCGGGGCGGGTGAAGGCGTTCGGGGTGAGAGCCGTTTGCTCGTCGTAGTTGATGTTTTGGGAGTCCATCGTGCCCGCTGCATCGTCTGCATTGGCATAGAATGATACGTGGTACACGATACTTTCCCATTGGGCATAGAGGGTGACTTCCGCACCATCGCGTGGCTCTATGGACAGCTCGTTCAAGATGTTGTTTGCCTCTATCTCCTCCTTCACGTCGAAGCCCGGTATCTGTTCGGCTTCTGCCTCGTCATCCGGCACGATGGCTTGCGAACTCCAGTACACGAAGTTGTGCCCCCGGTAGGTGAAGCCCGGCGTAGCGAGGGTGTCGGTAGTGTCCCAAGTGAGCGTTTGGTCGGGCAGCGGGTCACCCGTCAGCAGGCCGTCGTCAGGCACATTGGGGTCGTAGTGGATGGTGAAGGTGATGGGCCGCCACTGGGCGTACAGGGTGACGGTGCTGGCCCCGGTGGCCACATCGGTCGCCGTGCCCTGGTCGGCCACGGACATGCCGCCGCCGTCGGCTTCGGTGTTCCACCCGGTGAACACGTAGCCCCGGCGGGTGTAGGTGTTGGCAGGCAGGGTGACCCCCTCACCGTTTACCATCAAGGCAGTCATCTCTGCCCCGATGCCCCCGTTGCCTTCAAACTCGATGGTGAACGCGGTGAAGTCCCATTGCGCATAGAGCGTCAGCGTGCCGCCCGGCTCGTCGGTGAGGTTCTTCACCTCCTGCTGATCGGCATAGCCCGTGCCTGTGCCGTTGGCTTCAGTGTTCCAGCCGTGGAAGTCGTGCCATAACTTTTCAAAAGTATTCTTGCTTAACTGCTGTGGCACATCGTAAGTAAAGGTCTGGTCATCCATGTTACTTCCCAAATGGCTGCCGTTGCGGTCAAACTTCACCGTGTAGGTATTGGCCGTCCATTGGGCATAGAGGGTGATGGTGGTGTCCAGGGTGAGGTGGCTCACTTCCTGCCGGTCGGTATAGGCGGTGCCCGTGCCTGCAGCCTCTGTATTCCACCCGGCAAAAGTGTAGCCCGTGCGGGTGAAGGCATTAACTGTAAGGGGCAAAGTGTCATCGACCGAGGTGAACGTCATGGGCGACATGTTGCCCGTGCCCCCGTTAGCGTCAAAGTAAAGCGTGTAACCCGCATCGGGCTGCGGTTCTTGCGCCCACACGACATACATTCCTGCCAGCAACAAGGCAAGCAGGGTACAGATCGTTTTTTTCATACATATAAATAATAGTGGATGATTGACGTAGGAAAAGCCCGGTGAAAGGCTATGAACAGGATTACAAAAGTACGCCAAGAAGCGAAACGGTAGCTACAGAAAAGCCCGGGAGTTTGTATAATATTGTCCGGGCTTTTTCCAATATTGTCCGCAAGCGGAAGGGCGGGGTGCAGGGGTAAAGGCCGCGGAGGATATTGACAAGCGGTCAATTTACCTTTTGTCAATGTTCCGTTGCAGCTCATATTGAAGCACAATCTCGTTTCCCCATTCACGCATCCGCTTTGCCGAGCTTGGCCTTGCGGTATTGTGCCGGGGTAAGACCCGTGTAGCGTTTGAAGGCGTTGGTGAAAGTAGTCATGTTGCCGAAGCCCGACTCGCCGGCCACGGCATGGAGGGTGTAGCGGGTGTGGCGGCGCATCACCCCGATAGCATGCGCCACGCGAATGTTGTTCAGGTAGTCGCTCAGGTTGCCTGCGGTGTTGTCGCGGATGATTTCCGCCAGACGATTCTTGTCCACCCTGGCCAGACGGGTGAGCTGGTCACGCCCGAAGTCGGGGTCGAGGTAAAGTTTGTGTTCCCTCACCTCGGCATCCATGCGCTGGAAGAGAATGCGGTTTTCCTGTTGGTGGACATCGGCCTCCGGCTCGGTTGGTGAGGCGGACGGCGGAGCTGGCGGTTGGGGCAAACGCGCCAACCTGTCCTCCAATTCGACACGTGCCGACCGCTCGGCTTGCAGGAGTGACTCCGTGTGCACCAGTTCGTCCACACGGGCGGCCAAAGCGGCGTTGCGCTCGCCGATGCGCCTGCGCGACATCCATACCACCACCAGCAACACGCCTACCAGCAGGAATCCACCCGTCAGCCCGACAATGAGCAAGTTACGTCGCTTCAAGGTCGTTTCCTGTTCCAAGATCCGTCGGTTCTTCTCGTTGAGATCGTACACGGCGGCCAGTTCCAGGGCGGCACTCTGCTGCTCGCGGTCCTTGATGCTGTCGGTGATGGAAGCCAGGTCGGCATAAAGTACCGCCGCCGTACGCCAGTCGCCCTTGGCGTAGTAGGCGTGCGCCAGCGACCGCTTAATGGTACGCATGTGGTAAGAGATGGTGTCACCCGCCTCGCGGTAGGTCTGCTCGCGGCGGCGGTTCATGCGGATGATGTCGTCGTAGCGTCCCAGGTCGAACAGGTAGGGCATGATGAGGTAGTTGTCTCGCGAAAACACATCGGCCACTTCCAGGAACCGGTGATACGCCTCCTCGGCCTCATCGGTACGCCCCAGACGGTTGAGCACCGTAGCGCGGTGGGCATATACAGGCTTCAATTCTTTTTTATCCATCTCCTGCATGGCATACCGCTCTTCGCCCGTGGAAGCAGAGGCGATGCTTTCGAGCTTGTCCAGCATACGCAGTTCCTCCTCGTAGCGTTTGTCCTCTTCCAGGAAAAGCACCAACACATTGTAGTTGTAACGCAGGTTGTCATATTTATAAGGATAGTCCGACTGCTCCATGAGCTCGACGGCCTGCCCCATGTCGCGGTAACCCTCGTCCTTGAGGCCCTGATTGTACAATATCTTGCCCATGTTGAACAACGCCACCGACTGCATGGCCTCGTTGCTGCATTGCCGGGCTTTTTGCAACAGCTGCTTCACGTAGCGGGTCAGGTTGCCCACTTGGTGCAGGGCATCGTAGCACGATATCATGCGGTGCAGAGCCTCCATGTGCAGCGTGTCGTCGGCCAGCACCGCCGGGTTTTCCAGCAGGCGGCGGTAGTTATCGATGGCATGGTAGTAGCTACCCGTGTTGAAGTAAAAATCACCCGCGGTACGGTCCAGTTCCGCATCGGGATGCCGCTGCCTGTCGCGCAAGGCATCCAAGATGGCCTCGGCCCTGTCCGGGTCGGAGAATGTGTATTCATACACCTTGTCAATGCTTACCAAGCTGTCGGGCAACGTCGCAGCACGTCCTGCAGCAATGCCCAGTGCCAAGGCGAGAACAAGGAAGAAGGCATGTTTTTCCATATCGACGGCAAAGATAGTGAAAGGTGAGCGCAAAGCCAAAAAAGGCAAAGCGTGCTTTGGCTTTTGAGGCTTTGCCGAACCGCATCCTATCTTATCTAAAGATAGTGGAAGTCGGGAGCAAAGCAATCAAGTGCCAGCTTGAAATTGCTTTGCCCGGTCATGCTCCCGCCCCGCAAGGGGCTGTGTGAAAACTACGAACCAAAACCGCCGTCATTTCGACCGTAAGGAGAAATCTCACGACACAACGCTCTACGAGCCACCGAAAGATTTCTCGCTGCGCTCGAAATGACGGGAACGCCATGTAAGGGATGCCTTTCTGTCCTTGTGCCGAATGCCTCCCCCACCCCTTCCCGCATCCAAACTTCCCCGCTTGCCCACACAAACTTCCCTTTTTGCCCGGATATACTTCCCAGCGTGGGCAGACATTCTACAAACTACGGCGCAGTTTGTAAAAACTACGGCGCGGTTTATAAAAACTACAGCGTAGTTTGTAAAAACTGCGGCGTAGTTTATAGAATGCGCGGGCAAAGGAGAAGAAATATATGGGCAAAAGAGGAAGTTTGGATGAGCAGGCGGGAAAGTATGGATAGGCAAGCGGGGTGTCCGCATTCCCCGTCACGCTCCCGCCCCGAAAGGCTGGCTGGGTGAGAGCTACGAGCGCACCCGCTGTCATTTCGACCGTAGGGAGAAATCTCACGCGGCAACGCTCCACAAACCACCGGAGAACTGTTAAGTTTTCTCCTAAGGAATACAGGATGGACATATCCACTAGCCTGATAGAAAGTGCACATAGCTTGTCCCGCCACAAGGTGTCGGGACTTAGGGAATAAAATCGATGGCTTCGTGCGGACGACGATAATTGAAAATCCCGATGCTTGCCATCGGGGGCAGCCCGGATGAGGCTCGACAGGAAGACCGGACATCTCGTCCACCGTCGCCAAGCCCTGACAATCTGTTGTCGTTTAAAACTCTTTAATGAAAAATGAATGAAATAATGCCCCCGTATGGCAAACAACCGAATGAAAATGTCTACTTTTGCAGCAAATTTTTCATTAGCATATGCGTATTGTATCCCCACATAGTGCAGGATGGTTGGCAGCTGCCTTGCTCCTGCTCCTGCCGCTCAGTTCCTGCCGCGACAAAGACCCCCATTATCCCATCGTGGAGGCAGAACAGGTCAAAACAGCCAACATTGAAATATACGGCGAATATGCCGGACAAATCAAAGCGTTCAAAAGCGTGGAGATACATGCCCGCGTGGAAGGTTATTTGGAGAACATGACCTTCGAAGAAGGGAAACGGGTGGCGGCGGGCGAACCGCTGTTCTACATAGACAACGCCCAATATAAAGCCCAGGTGGAACGTGCCCGGGCACAACTGAGCAAAGACCTGGCGCAGGAGGACAAGGCCCGCCGCGACGTGGAACGCCTCCGCCCGCTGTACGAGCAGAACGCCACCAGCCGCCTGGAACTGGACAACGCCGAGGCCGCCTACAACATGGCCAAGGCGAGCGTGATGATGAGCAAGGCGGAACTGGCTCAAGCGGAACTGGAACTGGGATACACGGTGGTGCGTGCCCCGCTTGACGGCTACATCAGCGAACAATACACGGACATAGGTAACCTGGTGGGCACATCCAGCTCCACCCTGCTGGCCACGGTGGTGCAGCGCGACACGGTGTTCGTGGAGTTCAAGCTCACTGCCCTGGACTACCTGAACAGCCAGCGCAGCAACGTGCACCTGGGCGAATTGGACAGCACGCGCTTTTGGCAACCCACGGTAACCATCACCTTGGCAGACAATAGCATATACAGTGAAAAAGGCATCGTGGATTTCGCCGCCCCGCAAGTGGATCCCAAGACGGGCACCTTCGGCGTGCGGGCCATCATGCCCAACCCCAGGCAGGAACTGCTGCCGGGACAGTTCACCCGCGTGAAACTGCTGCTCAACGTGCTGGAGAATGCCACGGTGGTGCCGCGCAAGGCCGTGTCCATCGAAAAGGGAGGGGCGTTCATCTACGTCATCCGCCCGGACAGCATCGTGGAAAAGCGTTTCATCGAAACCGGTTACGAGCAAGGCAACAGCATCGTGGTGAACCGCGGCCTTTTGCCCAGCGAACGCATCGTAGTGGAAGGCTACAACAAGCTGACACACGGCCAACCCGCCTTGTGGGTCGCCCCCAAACAACCGTTGGAAGACGAACCTAGTGACGAGGATAGTCCGCAGGAGGAGAATATCCACTTCCTGCCCGATAGCGTGGCCGTACCTGCCGACACCATACGGACAGACACCCTGTCCGCTGCCCCGACTGGGAAAGACAGCATCCCGCCCACAACACCCGACAGCACGGTTTCATCCGCATCCGCCACAGACAGCGTTGGACAGCAACCTGCCGACACCACCGGGCAGGCAACGTCCGTCAACAACCAAGAGGGGGGGCAAGCGGCATGAATACCGGATTTTTCATAGACCGGCCGGTCTTTTCCACGGTCATTTCCATCCTGATAGTCATCCTCGGCATCATCGGGCTGGTGTCGCTGCCGGTGGACCAATACCCGCAGATTACACCACCGGTGGTGAACATCAGCGCCAGCTACCCGGGGGCGAACGCCACCACCGTATCGCAAGCGGTGGCTACCCCCATCGAGCAGGAACTGAACGGCACGCCGGGGATGCTCTACATGGAGTCGCGCAGCTCGAACTCGGGCAGCCTTTCCATCACCGTGACGTTCGATGTGAACACCAATGCCGACTTCGCCGCCGTGGAAGTGCAGAACCGCGTGAAGCTGGCCGAAAGCCGCCTGCCCGCCGAGGTGGTGCAGAATGGCATCTCGGTGGAAAAGGAGTCGCCCAACCGCCTGCTTACCATCGCGCTGGTTTCGGACGACCCGAAGTTTGACGAAATCTACCTCAGCAACTACACCACCATCAACGTGCTCGACATCCTGCGGCGCACCCCCGGTGTGGGGCGCGTATCCAACGTAGGCAGCCGCTACTACGCCATGCAAATATGGGTGTATCCGGACAAACTGGCCAGTTTCGGACTTACGGTGCAGGACATCCGCAACGCCCTGCGCGACCAGAACCGCGAATCGGCGGCGGGCGAGCTGGGCAAGGCTCCCATGGAGGGGGTCGATGTGGCCATCCAGATTACGGCACCGGGACGGCTTTCCACCGTGAACCAGTTTGAAGATATCGTGCTGCGTGCCAACACCGACGGATCGTTCATCCGCCTGCGCGACGTGGCCCGCGTATCGCTCGAAGCGCAGTCATACAACACCGAGAGCGGGCTGAACGGCCGCCATGCCGCCACGCTGAACGTGTACATGTTGCCCGGTGCCAACGCCATGCAGGTGGCCGAGGAGGTGAAGGCAGCCATGGAGGAGATTGCCAAGGACTTCCCCGAAGGGATGAGCTACATGATACCGTTCGACATGACGGAGTACATTTCCGAGTCCATCCACGAGGTGTACAAGACGCTGTTCGAAGCCTTATTCCTGGTTATCCTCGTCACGTTCCTGTCCTTGCAGAGCTGGCGGGCATCGCTCGTGCCCATCATCGCCGTACCCATCTCGCTGGTCGGCACGTTTGGCTTCATGCTGCTCATGGGCTTTTCGCTCAACATGCTGACGCTGCTGGGGCTGGTATTGGCCATCGGGATTGTGGTGGACGATGCCATCGTGGTGGTGGAAAACGTGGAGCGCATCATGGAGACGGAGCACCTGCCCGCCCGCGAAGCCACCCACAAGGCCATGAAGCAGTTGAGCGGGGCACTGATAGCCACCGCCCTGGTGCTGGCCGCCGTGTTCATCCCGGTGAGCTGCCTGTCGGGCATCACGGGGTCGCTCTTCCGCCAGTTTGCCGTCACCATCGTGGTCTCGGTCATCATTTCGGCCATCGTGGCCCTCACCCTCAGCCCGGCCATGTGCGCCATCGTGCTACGTCCGCAGCACGGGCAGAAGAACTGGCTGTTCCGTAAAATCAACGAATGGCTTGAAAAAGGCAACACGGCTTCCGGACGGTTGCTGCAACGCGCCTTGAAGCACCAACGGCGCATGTTGGCGGCCTTCGGCATGGTCATCGTGGCGATATTCGTATTGACGCGCTTCATCTCCAGCGGCTTCATCCCGCAGGAAGACCAGGGCTATTTCACGGTGGAACTGGAAATGCCCGAGGGCACGACCATCGAGCGGATGCGCGAGGTGGCCGACCGCGCCATTGCCTACATCGACGGGCTTGACGCGGTGCAGTACGTGCAGAGCCTCACCGGGTCAAGCCCGCGCGTGGGCACCAACCAGGGACGTACCACGCTCACCGTCATCCTGAAGCCGTGGGACGAGCGCAAGGACGACGTGTACGAGGTGATGCGACAGGTGGAAGAGGAGTTTTACCATTATCCCGAAGCCAAGGTGTACACCAGCCTGCCGCCCGTAGTGCCGGGTCTGGGGAGTGCTGGGGGGGTGGAAATGAAGCTGCAAGCCCGTTCCAACGCCCAATGGGAGGATTTGGTGAACGCGGTCGATACCTCTATATATTATGCCTCGCAGTCGAAGATGATTGCCAGCGTGTCGTCCTCGCTCCAGTCGGAGATACCGCAGCTTTACTTCGACGCGGACAAGGACCAGGCCAAACGGCTGGGCATCCCCATGTCGGACATCTTCACCACCATGCAGGCCTACCTGGGGGCGATGTACGTGAACGACTTCAACATGTTCAACCGCATCTACCGCGTGTACATCCAGGCCGACGAGTCGTTCCGCCAGTCGCGGGACAACCTCAACCTGTTCTTCGTGAGGTCGGGCAGCGGCGAGATGGTGCCCCTCACCGCCCTTGGCACCACCAGCTACACCACCGGGCCGGGCAGCATCATGCGCTTCAACATGTACAACTCCGCCCCCATGCAGATTACGCCCGCCTCAGGCTACAGCTCCGGGCAGGTGATGCAGGAGATAGAGAGCATCGCGCGGAGGCACTTGCCGGACAATATCGGCGTGGCGTGGAGCGGCCTTTCGTTCCAGGAGCAGAAGGCTTCGGGGCAGACGGGGCTGGTGCTCGTGCTGGTGCTCGTATTCGTGTTCCTGTTCCTGGCCGCGCAGTATGAAAGCTGGAGCGTGCCGATAGCCGCCTTGCTCTCGCTGCCCATCGCCGCCCTCGGCGCGTTCATCGGCATCGCCGTGGCGGGGCTGGACAACGACATTTACTTCCAGATAGGCCTGGTGACACTCATCGGGCTGGCGGCCAAGAACGCCATCCTCATCATCGAGTTCGCCAAGGTGCAGGTGGACAACGGCGAGTCGCCTGCCAACGCCGCCATACGGGCGGCCCGGTTGCGCTTCCGCCCCATCCTGATGACCTCGCTCGCCTTCATCCTCGGCATGTTGCCCATGGTGCTGGCCACGGGGCCGGGTTCGGCCAGCCGCCACGCCATCGGCACGGGGGTGTTCTTCGGCATGATATTCGCCACCACGTTCGGCATCGTGATGATACCGTTCTTCTTCGTGCTGGTGTACGAAGCCAAGGACAAGTTCCGCCTGCTGAAGCTGCCCAAGGTCAACGTGCCCGAACGCTACAAGCTGCAAGCCGCCGAGTGGAAGGACAAAGCCTGGACCGAAGCCGAGCCCCGCCTGCGCACCTTGTGGAACAAGGTCAAGACGCTCATCGACCGGATAGAGGCGAAGATACGTGAACGCTTAAATAAAGACAAACCTCATGCATCCCACTAAATCCCTACTGCTGTTGCTGCTGGGCGGCGTGCTGTCGCTGCCCTCGTGCAAGATAGGCCGCGCCCACCGCGTGCCCGAAATGCCCCTGCCTGACACCTTCGAGGCGCAGGGCATGGCCCAGGGCAACGCCGCCGATATCGGCTGGAGCACCCTGTACACCGACACCATCCTGCAAAAGCTCATCGACAAGGCATTGGACGACAACAAGGACATGCGGATTGCCACCGCCCGCGTCAAGGAGATGATGGAGCGCAAACGCATCCGTCTGGCGGGCATCCTGCCCGAATTCGGCATCAACCTGAGCGGCGAGCAAGAGGTGTTGAACTACGGGGGGAACAACCGGGAACCGGACCCGGAGTACAACGCCGAACTGACCTTCGGCTGGGAACTGGACCTGTGGGGCAACCTGCGCTGGCAGCATGAGGAAGGGCTGGCCGAGTTCATGGAAACGGTGGAGGCCCAATGTGCCCTGCAACTGTCCATCGTGGCCGAAGTGGCGCAGATGTATTTCGAACTGAAGGCGTTGGACAGCGAGCTGCGCATCGTGCGGCAGACGGTGGAAGCGCGGCGCGAGGCCATGCAGGTGGCGCAGACGCGCTACATAGGCGGGCTAACCTCCGAGATGCCCTACCGCCAGAGCTTGGTGGAGCTTGCCCGCACCGAGGCCATGGTGCCGAGCATAGAGAACGAAATCAAGTTGAAGGAGAACGAGCTCTCCATGTTCCTCGGCGAGTTTCCCACGGAGATACCGCGCGGGGAGGACTTCCGCTCGATGCCCGACATAGCCGACCTGCCCGTGGACCTGCCCTCGGCACTCCTGCTGCGGCGACCCGACGTGCGCCAGGCCGAGCAACAGCTCAAGGCGGCCAACGCCCGCGTAGGCATCGCCCTGACCGACATGTTCCCCCGCATCAGCCTCACCGGCAACATCGGGGGCGAGAGCGACCAGCTGAGCAACTTCCTGCGAAGCCCGGCATGGTTCGTGCTCGGCTCGGTGACAGGCCCCATCTTCAACTTCGGGCGCAATAACGCCAACCGCAAGGCGGCCAAGGCGGCCTACGAGCAGGAGGTGTACCGCTATGAGAAGAAGGTGCTCGACGTGTTCCGCGAAGTGAGCAATGCCCTCACCACCTTCCGCAAGACCGAGGAGATGTACCGCTCGGCCGAGGCGCTCTACCGCTCGGCACTGACCTATATCGAGCTGGCCAACCTGCAATACGTCAACGGCGTGGTGAGCTACATGGACGTGCTCGACGCCCAACGCCAGCTGTTCGATGCCGAGATACAGGTGAACGACGCCAAGCTCAACCGGCTCACCGCCACCGTGTCGCTCTACAAGGCACTGGGCGGCGGGCTGAACCGGTAAGCACCCCCTACCTCCTAACCACCCCCAACCCTAAAGGGGGCAGACCTCCAACCCCCTGAAGGGGGCTTCCTTCTTAACCGCAAAGACTTCCCCATAAAGGGGGGTCAGTAAGTTTTTAGTGTGCCAAGGCGTTCCCTCACCTTTTGGCTTTGCACTCGACTTTTCCTATCTTTGTCCCCCATTATCCATATGTACATATGATAGTCTGTATAGCCGAAAAGCCTAGTGTGGCCCGCGACATAGCCGGAATACTCGGTGCCAATAACCGTAAAGACGGTTACTTGGAGGGCAACGGCTACCAGGTGACCTGGACGTTCGGCCACCTGTGCGGCCTGCTGGAGCCGCACGAGTATTCGCCCGACTGGAAAGCGTGGGCACTGAGCCGCCTGCCCATGATACCGGTGCGCTTCAGCATCAAGGTGATGGACGACAAGGGCATTCAAAAGCAGTTCAACGTGATTGCACAATTAGTGCGTGAGGCCGACGAGGTAGTGAACTGCGGCGATGCCGGGCAGGAAGGCGAACTCATCCAACGCTGGGTGTTGCAGAAAGCGGGCTGCAAATGTCCCGTGAAACGGTTGTGGATATCATCGCTCACGGAGGAATCCATCCGGGAGGGATTTGCCTCGCTGAAACCTGCCAGCGACTACCAGCGGCTGTACGAGGCGGGACTTTCCCGCGCCATCGGCGACTGGCTGCTGGGCATGAATGCTACACGCCTGTATACACTGAAATACGGGCATAACCGACAAGTGCTTTCTATCGGGCGGGTACAAACACCCACGCTGGCCCTCATCGTCAGCCGCCAACTCGAAATAGAGAACTTCAAGCCGGAGGCGTATTGGGAACTGAAGACCACATACCGCGACACGGTGTTTGCAGCCTCGGCGGGGCGTTTTCCCACCGTGGCCGAGGGGCAAGCCGCCTTGGCGCGGGTGAAGGACGCACCCTTCACCGTGACAGGCATCACCACGAAAAAGGGCACGGAGTCGGCCCCCCGGCTGTTCGACCTCACCTCGCTGCAAGTGGAATGCAACAAGAAGTTCGCCTATTCCGCCGACGACACGCTCAAACTCATCCAAAGCCTGTACGAGAAAAAGATAACCACCTATCCGCGTGTAGACACTACCTACCTGAGCGATGACATGTATCCCAAGATACCCGGTATCCTCAAAGGCATGAAGGGTTACGAGACCCTCACCACCCCTTTGCTGGCGGGCAAGCTGCCCAAGTCGAAGAAAGTGTTCGACAACTCGAAGGTGACCGACCACCACGCCATCATCCCCACCGGCGTGCCGCCCAACGGGCTGACGGACACGGAACGCAACGTGTTCGACCTCGTGGCCCGCCGCTTTATCGCCAACTTCTACCCGGAATGCAAGGTATCGACCACCACCGTGGAGGGCGAGGCGGGCGAAGTGCCTTTCAAGGTGAACGGCAAGCAGATATTGGAACCCGGTTGGCGGGTGGTGTTCGACAAGACGAAAGGGGAAGCCTCCCAGGACACGCCGGACGAGGAGCGCACCCTGCCCCTTTTCACCAAAGGCGAAAGCGGCCCGCACGAGCCGAACCTGGCCGAGAAATGGACCTCGCCCCCAAAGCCATACACCGAGGCCACGCTGCTGCGCGCCATGGAGACGGCAGGCAAGCTGGTGGACAACGACGAACTGCGCGATGCGCTGAAAGAAAACGGCATCGGGCGGCCCTCGACCCGTGCGGCCATCATCGAGACACTGTTCAAGCGCAACTACATCCGCAAGGAACGCAAGAACCTCATCGCCACGCAAACGGGCATCGAACTCATCAAGACCATCCAGGAAGACCTGCTGAAGTCCGCCGAACTCACCGGCCTGTGGGAAAAGAAACTGCGGCAGGTGGAACGAGGCGAGTACGAGGCACGCGCCTTCATCGACGAGTTGAAGGAAATGGTGCGCACCATCGTGCACAACGTGAAGTGCGACAACCGCACGGTGGAGGAAATCATGCGGCAATCCGCCCCCGCGCCTCCAGCCGACCCCGTCGTGGGCACACCTTGCCCCCTATGTGGCAAAGGCAAGTTGATAAAGGGACGCACGGCCTACGGCTGCAGCGAATGGAAGAACGGATGCACGTACCGAAGAGCGTTCAATGGTTAGTGATTAGTGATTAACTACCCGCTACATCATAAATATATTAAATATTAATATGGAACAAAACGTATTGACACAAGACATGCTGGTGACGGACGGCCTCACCGCCCAAACGATGGGATCTGGCACGCTGCCGGTGCTGGCCACACCGGCGTTGGTAGCCTTTTTGGAAAACACGGCCATGAAACTGGTGCACGACTTGCCCGACGGCACAACCACGGTGGGCACGTCCATGAATCTGCGCCATCTGCGGGCGAGTGCCGTGGGCGAAACCATCCACTGCCGCGCCGAACTGACACAGCACGAGGGGCGCAAGTACACCTTCGCACTCCAGGCCACCAACGAGGCTGGCGACATCGTGGGCGAAGGCACGCACGAACGTTTCGCCGTGGACGTGGAACGGTTCATGGGCAAACTGAAACAACGATAAACATCAATTCTGCGCCCTGCCCGCGCCAACCTGCGGGAAAAAGCATTACCTTTGCATGCAAATCTTTTTTTATACAATCCCATTTATTTAAAGAAATGAAGAAAACAGCCATCCTATTCGGTGCCTTGTGCTGCCTGGCGGCATGTGGCACGAAGACCGACAAGCCTGCTTTGCTCGACGCGTCGGCATTTTCAACGGAAGTAGACAACAAACCGGTAGCCTTGTACACCCTGGAGTCGGGCAACGGGCTTTACATGCAGGTGACCAACCTGGGCGGACGGGTAGTGTCCCTCTTCGCGCCCGACAAGACCGGAAAGTATGAGGACGTGGTGCTCGGCTTCAACAACATCGACAGCTACTTGCACAATCCGGGCGAACGTTACCTCGGTCCGGTGGTGGGTCGTTACGCCAACCGCATCGCGCGGGGGCAGTTCATGCTCGACGGCGTGACCTACCAACTGCCCCTCAACAACAACGGCCAGACGCTGCACGGCGGGCTGACGGGGCTGGACATGGTGGCCTGGAACGTGGACGAAGTGACGGATAACGAAATCAAGATGTCTTACGTGTCGCCCGACGGCACGGACGGCTTCCCCGGCAACCTGACGGTGCGGATGACCTACACGCTCACCCCGCAGAACGAATTCAAGATACACTACGAAGCCACCACGGACAAGCCCACGGTGGTGAACCTGTCGCACCACGGCCTGTTCAACCTGAAAGGGGAAGGCAACGGCACCATCCTGGATCACGTGGTGACCCTCAACGCCAGCCACATCACACCGGTGGACAGCGTGCTGATACCCACAGGCGAGATTGCCCCGGTGGAAGGCACGCCGTTTGACTTCCGCACGCCGCACGCCATCGGCGAACGTATCGATGCCGACAACCAGCAGCTAAAGAACGCCCGCGGCTACGACCACAACTGGGTGGTAGACCGCAAGACGGCCAACGAGGTGGAATGGGTGGCCACCGTGGAAGAACCCGCATCGGGCCGTGTGATGGAAGTGTGGAGCGACCAGCCGGGCGTGCAGTTCTACACCGGCAACTTCTTCGACGGGAAAGTGACGGGTAAATATGGTCGCACGCAGAACTTCCGCGAAGCCCTCGCGCTCGAAACGCAGAAGTTCCCCGACAGCCCCAACCACCCCAACTTCCCCTCTACCCAGCTGAACCCGGGTGAAACCTATACGCAGACTTGCATTTACAAGTTCTATACGAAATAGGCGCGAAGGCGTTGCACACAGAGCGGCACGGGGGGGTGAGACCCGAAGCCGCCTTACAAGCCTCCGTGCAGTTTCAACGCAAAGGGCTGAGTCCGATTGACGGGCTCAGCCCTTTGCGTTTGCCGCCGGAAGAAAGCGCAGCCAGGGATGCATGCCGTTCCATTTTCCAATTTGTGCGCAGATGTTTTCCCGTTTCCCGCGGGCAGAAAAAGAAGAATCTTGCTGGGAAAAGGCCGCCCGGTCTGTTAAGATATGGTTACATTTTTATTGAGGAATGGTTGAGGATATTGCGTTTCTGTAAAATTCCCGTATATTTGCTGCATAAATTCGACTTATGGCTACCGACAACCCCATTTCCATCCTCATCGTGGACGATGAAATTGACATCCGCGAAATCCTGCAGTTCAACTTGGAATACGAAGGCTACAAGGTCGACCTTGCCGCCTCGGCCGAAGAAGCCCTGCAAGTGCTCACCCCCGAACACAAGCTCATCCTGCTCGACGTGATGCTGGGCGGCATGTCGGGCTTCAAGCTGGCCGGGCAGCTACGCAAGGAAGGCAACAATGTACCCATAATCTTCCTCACAGCCAAAAACACGGAGAACGACATGCTCACGGGCTTCTCCCTGGGCGGCGATGACTACATCTCCAAACCCTTCTCCATCAAGGAGGTGGTAGCCCGGGTGAAGACGGTGCTGAAGCGCACGCTGCAGGCTGCCCCCGTGCAACCGGCCGACCACCTGTACCGCCACGATGGACTGGCGGTGGACTTCGACCACAAGACGCTGTCGGTGGACGGCACCAATGTGGACCTGACCAAGACTGAGTTCGACATCCTGGCCTTGTTCGTGCAGAATGAAGGCTCGATATTCTCCCGTGAGGATATCCTGGCGCGGGTGTGGAAAGAACAGGGATTGGTGGTGGTAGACCGCACCGTGGATGTGCACATTACCCGCCTGCGCAAGAAGCTGGGGCCTTACGGCAAGTGCATCGTGAACCGTACGGGCTACGGATACACATTCAAATGGTAATTAAGGAATGTGCAAATATGCTAATGTGCAAATAGCAAAAATGCGCAAAAGCTTCCCTTTAATGCGCACCGCCCTTGCATGAGTACATTGGCCCATCCACATATTTGCACATTTGCACATTATCACATTTGCATATTAGCAAATTAAAACATGAAACTCTCCTACAAGCAACGCCTGTTCCTGTATTTTCTCCTGTTGTTCACCGCCTTCACGGTGCTCATCATTATCCTGCAACAGCGCAATGAAAGGCAGTTGCGGCTGGAAGCGATAGAAAACGTGCTGGAGGATTACGTGGAGATTACCCACAAATACATCCGCCTGAACAGGCTGGACTCCACTTCGTTCGAACAACTGAAAGACTTCGACCTGTTCCTGCTCGACAAGGTGCGCATCTCGCTGATAAACGACCGGGGGGAAGTGATGTACGACAAGGATATCTCGGACTATGAACTTGCGGAGAACCATCTCGACCGCCCCGAAATCCTGGACGCACTAGCACAATCGCACGGCGTGCACATCCGCCGCTCGGCTTCCACGGGGCAGGAGTATGTGTACTACGCCAAGCACTACGAGGGGTACTTCATCCGGGTAGCCCTGCCTTATAACCGGGAAACGAAGAACCTGCTGGCCGCCGAGCAACATTTCATCTACATCATCGTGCTGCTGTTTGCCATCGTGTTCGTGGTGATGAACTACGTGGCGGAACGTTTCCAAAGCTCCATCCTGCATCTGAAAGACTTCACTACCCAGGTAAAGCGCAACGACCGCCTGCCCGACAACATCTCATTCCCCGACGACGAACTGGGCGAAATAGGGCGGGAAATCATGGATATCTTCCGACAGAAGGAGGAGAGCAACCGCCGCTTCGCCATGGAGCAGGAAAAGTTGCTGCTGCATTTCCAGTATTCAGAGAAAGGCATCGGCATTTTCACACCCGCGTTCGAGAAGGTGTACGTCAACACGCATTTCATGTACTACCTCAACCTGGTACTGGGCGAAAGCGAATCGGTGGACGTGAACGCCCTGCCCCAATACCGGGAGTTCAAGCCGGTGGCCGAGTTCATCAATTCATCCGAACGCAAGAGCAACCAGTTGGCCTATAACGTGCAGCGGGACGAGAAGGTGTTTGCCATACAGGCGGTGGCATTCGATGACGGCAGCTTCGAAATCACCCTGCACGACATCACCGAAATGGAGCAGACCCGCCAACTGAAACAGCAGATGACCAGCAACATCGCCCACGAGCTGCGCACGCCTGTGACCAGCATACACGCCTACCTGGAGTCGTTGCAGGACGGCAAAGTGCCACCCGACAAGCAGCGGCAGTTCATCGAACGTGCCTTCCTGCAATCGGAACGCCTGTCCGAACTGATTGACGACGTGAGCTTGATAAGCAAGATAGAGGAAGCGCCCTCGCTGTTCCGGATGGAGAGTGTGCCGATGGAGCCGCTGATCAGCGGGCTGGTATTCGACCTGGCGGACAAGCTGGAGCGGCACCACATCACAACCTCCGTTTCCGTGGAGCCGGACGTGTGCGTCATGGGCAACCCGTCGCTGCTCTACTCCATCTTCCGCAACATGATGGACAACTCCATCAAGTACGGGGGCGACCACATCGAAATACACATCAACCACTACCTGGAGGACGACGAGTTCCATTATTTCTCCTATTACGACACAGGGCGGGGTGTGGCTCCCGAACACTTGAGCCGCATCTTCGAACGCTTCTACCGGGTTGATTCCGGCCGCACCCGCGATGCCGGGGGCTCGGGGCTGGGGCTTTCCATCGTGCGCAATGCGGTGCTGTTCCACAAAGGACGCATCGAGGCCCGAATCCACGTAAAGGGCGGCCTGCAATTCCTGTTCACCTTGAAAAAATAATCCCAAATCGGTCATTAGACCATTCTGTGGATGTCTTTGCCCGCTTTCCGTCTTGTGACGGCGTTTTTTGCCGCCTTTTCTCTCGGCATAGCCCGCTATGCCTTCGAGAAAAGCCACCAAAAACCGCTCGCCACAAGAACAGAAATCAGACAAAGTCTAATGACCGATTGGGGATAACACCCGCCACCCGTCGCCGTAACCTTAACTTAACCATTTTGGAACAATATTGTCGCAATATTTGCGTTGCTTTGTGTCCAACAAACCTGCCTATGGACACCAAGAAACATTACCGCACCCTTGTCCTGTCGGATATCCACTTGGGAATGCGCTGGTCGAAAGTGGAAGAAGTGACACGATTCCTATCGCTCCACACCTGCGACACCTTGATATTGTGTGGAGACATCATCGACGGATGGAACTTGATGAGAGGACGCAAAGATAAATGGAAAACCCGGCACACCGAGTTCATCCGGCTACTGCTCGACATGCAACACACCGTGCGCATTGTCTATGTGAAAGGCAACCACGACGACTTCCTGCAACGGATTGCCCCTTTCTCCTTTGGAAACATCCAGATAGTAAAGGACTACATACACACCGCCCCCGACGGGAAACGCTATTACGTGCTGCACGGCGACACGCTCGACGAGGTCACCTCCCGGCATGTATGGCTCTCGAAATTGGGCGACGTGGCATATAACGGCCTGCTTTGGCTAAACGACCGGTACAACCAGTGGCGTGCCTACATGGGGAAACCCTATTACTCCATTTCCCGCAAGTTAAAAGACCAGGCGAAGAAGTCGGTGTCGGGCATGAGCGCGTTCAGTCAACGCCTAGCCAGCTTGGCCCGGGAAAAACAGTGCGACGGGGTCATTTGCGGGCATATCCACCGGGCTGAAATCAGCCGGTACGGCAATGTGGATTACCTGAACTCGGGCGACTGGGTGGAGTCGCTCACCGCACTGGGCGAAGATGAAACCGGCGCATGGCACCTCTGCCGCTACGCCTCGCTCACCGAATCCTGCGAAAGTTTTGAACCGATTCCGACGGATTTCGACTTGCCTTCCCTTTCCAGATCCTTTGCATAAAGACTGTCCACAATGCCGTCGGCCAAGCCGATGACCGGCACATGGATATCGGCAGCATGCACAATGCCTGCAATCGTCAGGAATATCTCGGCTGCGGGAATGATGACATCCGCGCGGTCGGGCTTCAGTCCGAAACGCTCCATACGCTGTTCCACGCTCAAAGGCTTCATTTCGTCATACATGGCTTGCAACGAGGACACGGGCAGCAGCTTCTTGCGGCGGTCGGCTTTATCCGTCAGGCGGTACAGTTTATTGATGTTGCCCCCCGAACCGATGATGTTGACCGGCCCCAGCCCGGCCACCAAGCCTTCCAAGTCGGTGCGCAACCGTTGCCACGTGGCTTCCTTCACCTTGCCTGTCAACATGCGTACCGTGCCGATGTTGTAGGACATGGATTGTATCAGTTTGCCTTCCTTTAACAGGTTTATCTCCGTGCTGCCCCCTCCCACGTCCACATAAAGATAATTACCGGTGCGGTCTTCCATGCACTCTATGTGGTTGTTGTAAATAAGCAAAGCCTCCTCGCGCCCGCTGATGATTTCAATCTCGATACCCGTATCCTTCAATATTTTTTTCAACAACGCCTTGCCGTTCTTGGCCTCACGCATAGCCGACGTGGCACAAGCCCGGTAGTTGGTCACCTCGTATATCTTCATCAACTGGCGATACGCCTTCATCAGCCGACGCAGGTCAATAGCCTTGTCTTCGGAAATCTCGCCCCCGGCAAACACGTCGAAACCCAGCCGCAACGGTACGCGCAACAGCAGCTCCTTGCACAACCGAGCTTCCTGTTCCGCATCGCCCTCCCGCTTCTTGATAAGCAGGCGCACGGCATTGGAACCTATATCAATGGCAGCATAACATTTGTCCATAAGAATAACTGAATGATGGAATGATTGATTAACTAGCTTACCACTCGCCACTAACTACTAGCTATTAGCCAAATAATACCTATACAATTCTTCTTGCGAGCGGAAGGGGGCATGGCCGCCATCGTCCGTGGTCCAAGGCTCGTTCTTGCCTCGGCCATCGACCAAGCGTCCTTGACAGGTGTCGCGCAAGCCATATTCCACTACCCGGCGCAAGTCGGTCTTGATGGCCGGGTCGTACACGGGAGTCACCACCTCGATGCGGTTATCCAAGTTGCGCGGCATCCAATCTGCCGACCCGATGAAAGTATGATCCTCGCCCCCGGCTGCAAAGATGAAGATGCGCGAATGCTCCAGATAACGGTCAATGATGCCATTGATGCGGATGTGGTCGCTCAAGCCGGGAATGCCCGGCACCACCGAGCAGTTGCCCCGTACCACCATGCGCACCGGCACGCCGTTGGCCGAGGCCTCGTACAGCTTGCGCACCATGTCCTGGTCTGTCACGTGGTTTATTTTGATGAGGATGTAGGCAGGCTTGCCCGCCAGATGATTCTTGATTTCGTTGTCGATGAGGCGGATGAACTTGCGTTTCATCTCATTGGGCGATACCAGCAGTTCCTTGAAGCGCACGGGGGAATAAGGCCGCTCGATAAAGGAAAACACGGCGTTCACGTCGCTCGTAATAGGACGCGAGGCCGTAAGCAACATATAATCGGTATAGGTGCGGGCGTTGCCTTCGTGGAAGTTGCCCGTGCTGATACAGGCAATGTCATTGCCATGACGCATGCCGATGTGCGTGAGCTTGGAATGTACTTTCAATCCTTCCACCCCGAAGATGACCTGGATGCCCGCGTCCTGCATCCGCTTGGACCAGCCGATGTTCGAAGCCTCGTCAAAGCGCGCAAGCAACTCGATGACAACCGTCACCTTCTTGCCGTTGCGGGCTGCACAGATAAGGGCTTTTACCACCTTGGAGTCCTTGGCCAGGCGGTAAAGGGTAGTCCGGATGCTTTTCACCTCCCGGCTGATGGCCGCCTCCTGCAACAGACGGATGTAATAGTCGAAACTGTGATAGGGCACGTGGATGAACCGGTCGCCCGCCTGCACCTGGGCCAGCAGGCTCGTGCCGTTTTCCAACCCCGCCTTCACGATGGGCGGCCACGCTGGATATTTAAGGTCGGTGCGTCCGCAGTCGGGGAAAGTCATCAAATCCTTGTGGTTGTGGTATCGGCCTCCACTCAGCACCGTGTCCAACTTGTCCAGGTTAAGTTTTTCCATCACCCGGCGCACCATCTCCTTGGGCATCTCCGCATCATATATCACCCGCAGCGCATCACCCTTCTTGCGGCTCTTCACTCCCTTGGATATTTTTTGCATCAAGCTATTGCGCAGGTCGTTGTCTATCTCCATCTCGGCATCTTTGGTAAACTTGAAGGCGTAGGCAGAAAAGTCCTCGTAACCTAGTCCGGCAAATACCATGGGCAGGCAGTAGCGCACCACGTCGTCCAGGTACATCAGGTAACTTTTCCCCTCCCGGTCGGGCAGGCGCAGGAAACGCCCGCATTCGGCCACGGGCAAGGCAATGAGGGCATAGTCGTGCTTTTTCTTGCCCGCCGTCCTCAGGCGCACAGCCATATAAATATTGTCATCGGCCTCCTCGGTGAGCTGCTTCACAGCCGAAAGCCACACGGGGCTGATGCTGCTGCTGAGCTTTGCATAGAAGAAGCGGCGCACGAAGGCCTGCTGTTCCTCGTCCAGTTCCGTCTCCTTGAGCAGGAAGATGTTTTCCTCCCGCAGCAGACGCGTCACCTCGCGAATGGCTGCCTCGTATTCCATCACATACTTTGCATTCAGTTTGTTGATGCGGCCTATCAACTGTTGAGCCTGCTTGCTCTCACGGCGCAGCGCGTTGTCTTCGCATTCGGCGATGCGGCTCAGAGTGGCCATACGCACCCGAAAGAACTCGTCCAGGTTGTTGGAATAAATTCCGAGGAACGAGAGTCGCTCCAGCAGGGGTACGCGTGGCTTCTCCGCCTCCTGTAAAATGCGGCGGTTGAAGTACATCCAACTAAGATCGCGCTCCACATAAGCGTCGGCGAGGGCTTTCTTCGTTATCTTCTTTATCATAACCGGCAGATTGAAATAGTTCGCAGGACAAATATATGCATTTTTTTCAAATTGAAGTATCTAAACTGCTTGTGCCACTTTACTTTTCCTCAAAAAAAGATAGCCGACATGCGCATCCGCTTGCCGGCCATAATCCACAACTCTTCAAGTAAAAATACCCTGCCTTATCTTTGTGCCAGTTCCACAGCAAAACTGCTGCTGGCATCCTTCACTTCCACCTGCAACTCGGCCGTTTCGTAAGAAATCAGTTCCACCGTCAAAGTGTACACGCCCGGCTTGTCCACAGGGATGGAAAAATGACCGTCCAAGTCGGAATACACCTTCGCGCCCGCCACGTGTATGGCGGCACCGGCCAAGGTTTCATTGTTCAGCTTGTCCGTGATGTCGCCCGAGATGACGAACTGCGAATCTTCACTGGACATTTCGACATTCGCCTGCATGGTGTTCGGCTGGTTCTTTACAACCACGTTTTCACCCGCAAAGGCTACCAAGCCAAAGAAAAAGGCTACGCACGTACTAACTAAAAACTTCATAACTATCCGGTTTTTGTTTGACGCTGCAAAGGTCGCCCCGCCATGTTACAATTTGGTTACGAAGTCGTGATAATGTGGTTACAATGCGAGAGGCAAGGAGCAAGAGGCAAGAATCATTGCAACTCATGACATCCACCAAACAGGTGTGTTTCCGCAAAGAAAGTCCAACATCAGTTGCGAATAGAGCAAGCTATTCCAACTCTCCTACAAGCACATGCTTCCTGATTGGTGCGCGGATGTTTTCCTACTTGCCTGCAAATGTTTTCCGATATGCCAGCATATATTTTCCAACTCATGCGCAGAAGTTTTACTGCCCACAGTTATGGGTTGTACGACCCACAACTGTGGGCAGTAAAAGTTATCCGCATAAATCGGAAAACATTCCCGCACGGATGGGAAAACATGCACTTGCCAAAAACAAATCCCTACAGAGAAAATGTTTCTCCGTAAGGATTGGCATCGTCCCCTGCTGGAAAAGTTTACATAATTCTTGTTTCTTTGTATAGTATATGTCCGCCGAACAAGGCTACGGATAGCAGACCGATGCGGTAGTGCCACAGCCCGATGCCGGAATTAGCTCCTTCCACACCCAAGAGGACGCAACCTGTCAGGGAAACAACCATGAATAGAATGGAGACGATGACGGTGACGTGGCTTTTCCTTCCAAGCCCGTTCCGGAACAGGCTTGTGTACCATGCCCAATGGGTCTTGATGTGCGCCATGACGAGTGTCGTGAACAACACAGGCTGGACAAGATGTGCGCTACCGCCCAGTTGTGCCACACCTCATGATTGTTTCCGTGTCCGGCGTTGTGCAACCCTATGCCTGCGGCTGCCGAAAGAATGAAAGCTGGTATAAGTACCCAGTCAATAATGAAAATCTTTTTCATGTTCCTTGCTTTTGATATTGCGCCGCAAAGTTCGCATATCAGCAGGGAACGGGATGATAACATTTGTAAAGAAACGAAGTGTCACCGGCGATTTCGGATGCGCGACAACGACACGGGCGTAATACCCAAATAGGAAGCGATGTAGTGCTGCGGCACGCGCCGGATGATTTGCGGATAAGCCTTTAGCAGTTCCTCATAGCGTTGCTGAGGAGTGTATTTGATTCGTGACAGGAACAATAGCTGGTAGCTCCGGAAACAGCAGGGTTTTAGCTGGGACAGTTCGTGATGTTATGATGTCTTTTAAGCGCATGGGCAATTTTTAAGTTGAGTGGGACGGAATCAATGGGCAGCAGAATTTGAAAACAGATTTATCACCAGCACACCGCCTATAATCATCCCGATGCCAATGATGGCAGGCGGGTCGAGATGCTGCTTGAATACATGCCAACCAATACCCACCCCTGACCAAATGGCATAAGCGATGCCCAGCGGGATGCTCCGCAAAACTATACTGAGAAAATAGAACGCACTCGCGTAGCCCGTAAGAGTTATCAAGGAGGGGACAAGACGGGTGAACTGCTCTGTCTGTTTCAGTGCACTGGTGGCAATCACCTCGCAGACAATTGCCAAGAAAAGGAAAAGATACTGTCTCATTGTATTTTAATAAAGCTGCATGATATTTGAAATTAATCATCAATCCCTCTCCCATAGCAGCCAGTGCCCGATTGGCAGCGTAAAAGATGCGCCCTTTGCGTTTAGGGAAGAAGCCCCCTTTAGGGGGTTGGGGGTGGTGTGCGCTTCCTCCACGCCAGGAAGGCGTGGTACTCCACAGGCGAGAGTTGCGCCTTCAACGCCGCGTAGGGCGGCTGGCCCGCCTCCTCCTGCTCCCGCGCCAGGCGGAGGGCCAGCTCGCGGCGGGCGGGGGCGATGAGGTCGTCGATGTCCACCTCGTTGTCCAGGTGCGGGGCGAGGTGCCCCACGATGGTGGAAACAGCCAGTCCCCGCTCCGCCGCTATCTCGTCCGGGGTTTTGCCCTGCCGGTAGAGTTCGAGCGTGCGCTGGCGGGTGGGCACTTTCGGCGGCTTTTCGGCTTTGGGTTTCCGCTCCCGTTTCGGTTTCTTCTCCTCCTTCTCGTGCATGAGCGAGCCGAGGCCGTGCTCCAGGCAATAATCGTGTATCACTTCGAGGAAGGCGGTGCCGTAGGCCTTGACCTTGGCGGGGCCGAAGCCGCTGATGCGCAGCAGTTCCTGCTCCGTCTGCGGCAGGTAGTCGGCCATTTCGAGCAGGGTGCGCGTCTGCGCCACGAGGTAGATGGGCGCGTCGTGCGGCTCGCACAGCTGCTGGCGGCGGCGCACCAGAGCCTGGTACAGGCCGGGATGGCGGCTGGCGGCGCGGGGCTTGGCCTGGTCGTGCCCGGCGTAGGCGTGCAGCGTGAAGGGAGGCATGCTGAAGTCGTTCCTGCACCGGTAGTAATCCTCCACCGTGAAGCGCGCCTTGAGCCCGGCGAGCAGGTGGCGTTTCTGCGCCGCCTCGGTGAAGAGGGCTTCCATTTCCTCCTCATATTCCCCAGCCTGGTCGCGGCTGTCGGAGGTGACCTCGGAACGGCGCAGGGTGTCCGCGAGCGCGTCGAGCCTGCCGCAGAAGAAGTCGGAGGCGGCTGCGATGCGGGCTTGCAGGTGTGTCTCGTCCACCGGGGTGCGGGCGAGGATGGCGTGCAGCTGGGTGCGGAAGCGTGCGCCGATGTCGCGCAGGGGGCGCACCTGGTCCACGAGGTCGGCGGCGTAGGCGGGCGCGTCGGGGTTGAAGGAGGGGGCGTGTTCGGCCACAAGGCGTTGCACGCGTGCGGCGTGTCCTTCGAGTCCGCCCAGTTCGAAGAGGGTGTCGAGCACCAGGAGGCGGTATTCGTTCTTCGACTGCTCCAGCTGCGCTTCGAGCTGGGAGATGGCGGGCCGCTGCCGTTCATGCTCCACGATGGCCTGGTCGTTGTGCAGCGACTGGGGGCTGACGGGGCTGTGGAGCACGAGGCCTTCGAGGGAACGGCACCGGCTGAGGGCGACGTACACCTGGCCGGGGGCGAAGGCGTCGCCGGCATCGATCACGGCTTTGTCGAACGTCAGCCCCTGGCTCTTGTGGATGGTGATGGCCCAGGCCAGGCGCAGGGGGTATTGGGTGAAGGTGCCCAGTTCCTTTTCCTCTATCTGCCGGGTGGCGGGGTCGGTGGTGTAGCGGATGTTGCGCCACGTGTCGCGCTGCACGAGGATGGGCGCGTCGTCGCCGGGGATGCGCACGGTGATGCCGTCGTCGTCCATCTCCTCGACCACGCCTATCTTGCCGTTGAAGTAGCGGCGGGGGGTCTCGGTGTCGTTCTTCAGGAACATGACCTTGGCCCCCGTCTTCAGTTCCAACGTGGCTTCGGCGGGGTAGCTTTTCTCGGGGTATTCGCCCTTGACCTCGGCCCGGAAGCTCGCCGCGGGACCCGGGAGCTTGGCCAGCTCGGCCTGGTTGATGCGGTCGGCCTTGTAGTTGTGGGTGGTGAGGGTGACGTAGGTGTCGCCCTCGGGGGGCGTGAAGGCGGGGTCGTAGCGGCTCCGGAGCAGGTCGAGGCCTTCGGGGGTGAGGCGGTTGTCGCGCACTTCGTTGAGCAGGCGGATGAAGTGCCCGTCGGCCTGCCGGAAGATGCGGTCCAGCTCGATGTGCACGGGAGGCCGCTGCCTGACGGCCTGGCTATGGAAAAAGTAGGGCGTGGGGTAGTAGGGGGCGAGGATGCGCCATTCCTCGTCGCTGACCACGGGGGAGAGCTGGTAGAGGTCGCCGATGAACACCACCTGCACGCCGCCGAAGGGTTCATCGGGGCGGAAGCGCACGTGGCGCAGGATGGTGTCGACCATGTCGAGCGTGTCGGCGCGCACCATGCTCACCTCGTCGATGACGAGCAACTCGAGCTGTTGCAGCACTTTGCGCCGGTTGGCTTGCATGTGGAGCTGCCCGATAAGCTGGTTGCGCCCGGCGGGGGTGGGGACGAAGGGGCCGAAGGGCAGTTGGAAGAAGGAGTGCATGGTGACCCCTCCGGCGTTGATGGCGGCCACGCCGGTGGGGGCCACCACGGCGGTCTGCTTGCGGGTGATGGAGCGCAGGCGGCGCAGGAAGGTGGTCTTGCCCGTGCCGGCCTTGCCGGTGAGGTAGATGCTGCGGCCGGTGTGCAGGGCGAACTCCTCGGCCAGGCGGTAATAGGGTGAAGGTGCTGTGTCCATCGCTCGGGGTTGTAAGTGCGTTGCAAAGATAGGCTTTCTGCGCGGAAATCCGGCCATGTGCGGGGCGGAAATGCGCGGGCGCGGGGCGGCGGAAACAACGCACGTCAGTCGGCGGAAACGACGGACGTGAGTTTGCGGAGCAAACGGACGTGCGTTTGTAAGACAGACGGACGTGCGTTTGTCTTACAGACGGACGTGCGTCGTCTCCACCGACTGACGTGCGTCGTCTCCACCGACTGACGTGCGTCGTCAAAAACGACATACCGGCCTCCCCAAGCCCCTCCCAAGGAGGGGATGTAGATTACTTCATAGACGAAGGTAACTTAAAGCCCCCTTTAGGGGGTTGGGGGTAACATCCCCTACTCGGAAGGGGCTTGGTGAGGCCGCAGCCTTAAGAGCTTG
>CALUML010000008.1 GCA_944321745.1 uncultured Bacteroidales bacterium | reverse complement strand
GCGCAGATATTCTACTGCCCACAGTTATGGGTTGTACGACCCATAACTGTGAGTCGTACGACCCACAACTGTGGGTTGTATAACCCATAACTGTGGGCAGTAAAACTTGTGCTCACGTTTTGGAAAACATCTGCTCACGATTTGGAAAACATGTCCGCAGAAAACGGAAAACCTGTGCGCACGGATGGGTGTTGGGCAACCGCCTATATTGGAGTATATTTGCAGGAAAAACGGGAAACGATGAATGCTTCCACACACTTCGACGCGTTGAATTTGCTCATGTTGCCGGACGGGCAGGTGTGCCAACTGGACGATGACTTTCTGCTGGCTGACAACTTGGGCATCAGCATGCCGCTCTCCGACCTGTCGGTCGACCCCTATACGAACTTGTTTGTAAAGAGCCCCTATCCGTTCCGCATCCAGTTTGTCATGCTGCTGGCTTGCACGGGAGGCTTCATGCGCTTTCGCCTGCACTTGAAGGAGTATGTGTTGCGTGAGAATGATTTGCTGATAGTGCACAAGGGGAGCATTGGCGAATGCCTGGAGATTTCGCCGGATTGCCGGTTGGCACTTGTTGCTTTTTCCGACGATTATTATGCTCCGGAAATCAGTGCGCAAGGGTCGTCCGTCATCCGGCGTTACGTGGGGCAGGAGGCGTTGTTGCCGCTTTCTGCCCGTGAGATGGGGGAGTTCCTGTCCGTTTACCGGGCGATATTCCGGAAGATAAGTGACCCTGCGTTCCTGTGCAAGCGGGAGATTGTGATGAGTTACATGCAGGTGCTGTTTTGCGAGCTTTGGCAAAGCATGTCGCCGCGGGTGGCGGAGCTGGAAGTCCGTAGGGAAAGCCGCAGGCAGCAACTGTTCGACCGCTTCCTGCAACTGGTGGCCCGGCATTGCACCGCCGAACGGAAACTTGAGTTTTATGCCGACAAGCTGTGCGTGACGCCCAAATACCTGTCAAGGTGCGTCCATGCCACGAGCGGGCATTCGGCGGGGGAATGGATCAGGAATTATGTTGTGCTGGAGGCCAAGGTGCTGCTGAAGAGCGGGCAATACACGGTGCAACAGGTGTCGGAACTGCTCAACTTCCCGAACCAGTCTTTTTTCGGCACGTATTTCAAGCAGGCGACGGGGCATTCGCCCAAGGCTTACCAGCGGGAGAAGTGACTTTGCCCCCCAACAGACAAAGCTTGACGGCACCGATTGGGGTTTACCAGTCCATGCCTCCTTCGTCGCCCATGCCGCTGGGGGTACCGCTATCGGACATGCGTTCGTTACGCCGCTTTTCGCCGGACATATTGCCGAAGTTGTACGTCACGGTGAGGCCGATGGTGCGTCCGCTCCAGTACGACTCGGAGTGTTCCCAGAAGCCGTTGCCCCAGGTGTCCGAGTTGCGGCGGCGCGAATTGAGCAAGTCGCGCACGTTGGCACTGATGTTGAGCGTGCGGTTGAAGAACGATTTGCGCAGCCCCAGGTCGATGGAGTAGTCGCCGTTGCGTGTGCCTTGTGCCATGACGCGGGGTGAGCGGTAACGTGCCGTGAGCTGGCCGGTGAAGGTGGGGGAGAACATGAAGTTGCCCATGATGCGGGCATCCCACGAGAAGTCGCGGTTGCCTTCGATGGTTTCCGTGATGCCGTTTTGCGGGTTGGTGTACGTGCCCGACCCTACTTGCGAGTAGTACAGGTTGACCGAGGTGGTGAGGTTGAGTATTTTGAACAAGCGGTTTTTTGCTATCAGTTCCAAACCCGTGTAATTGGACTGCGAGATATTCATGCGGGTCGATTCCATGTTGCCCGCTTCCAGGTTGCGGTAGCTTACGCGTTGTATCACATCGTCGGTGAAGCGATAGTAGAGCGAGGCCGACAGCGAATGGTTGTCCCACGAACGCAGGTAGTTGAGCTCGAAGGCCGAAGCAAATTCGGGGTTCAAGGCCGGGTTGCCGAAGGAGATGTTGGTGGAATCCGAGTAATCCTTGAAGGGGTTGATTTGCCAGCCGCGCGGGCGGTTCACGCGCCGGGTGTAGTTGAGCTGGAACTCGTCGCGCTCGGTCAGCGTGTAGCCGAGGTACACGCTGGGAAAGAGTTGGAAGTACGACCGCTTGTAGTCGCCCAAGTCCACGGGGGTCTGCGTGCCGTCGGCATTCTTGCCGATGGAAGTCATGGTGCGGTACATGTATTCGCCGCGCAGCCCTATCTGTGCCGAAAACTTGTCCCAGAAGCGGTTGCCGTAGGTGACGTAGAGGGCGTGTATCTGCTCACTGTAGTTGAACGTGTTGAAGTAGGGCATCAGCTCTACGCGTTCGCCCGAAGTCACGTCGTAGCCGTCGGCATTGCTGCTGCGCCATGACAGGTCGGTCTGCCAGCCCGCTTCCAGGCGGCTTGTTTCGGTGAATTTGTTTGTGTAGTCGGCCTTCAGTTCCACGTTCCGGTCCAGTCCGCCGTCGTTTTGTAGCGTGGTCATGGTTGAGGTGGCGGGGTAGGTGTCTTCCTGCACATAGGTCTTGTCGTTGTCGCGTCCGAAGTGCGAGTACGACGCGCTTACCATCAGGTCGTGCCCCTTGCGCCATTCGTGCTTGTAGTCCAGGTTCACGTTGAAGCCGCTGTGGCGGGAGTCGTTCGTGTTGTCGCGGCCGTAGTTGCGGATGATGCTGTCGGGGTGCGCCTCCGTGTTCATGTAGCGTTGCAGGTAGTCGATGTCCGACTCCGAGCCGCCTCCGCCCACCATGCCGAATCCCGAAAAGCCGATGGAGTTCTTTTCATTTATATAATAGTCTGCCCCGGCGCGGAAGAACAGGCCGTAGTGGTTGTCGTTGTTCGTGTTTTCTTGGTGAAGCAGGGTGCGGTCGGGGTCGTCCATGCGGTTATCCACGTTATACGCGCTGCCATCGAAGCTTTCCAGATCGGAGAGCGAGCCGCCTTGCCGCCCCATGTTGCGGTAGCCGATGTTGGCGTAGGCATCTACTTTCGAGCTGCTGTAGTTGATGTTTGCCCCCACGTTGCCACCCAGGCGCGACTGGTCGGGATACATCAGCCCGGCGTTCACGCTGCCGTAGTAGCCTGCCTTGCGGTCTTTTTTCAGCACCAGGTTGATGATGCCTGCCGTGCCTTCGGGGTTGAACTTGGCCGAAGGGTTGGTGATGACCTCGATGCTTTCGATGCTTTCGGCGGGCATCTGTTGGAGTATTTGCGCCCGGTTGTCGGCTGTGAGCCCCGATGGCTTGCCGTTGATCCACACTTCCACGCTTTCGCTGCTGCGCAGGGAGATGTTGCCTTCCTGGTCCACCTCCACCGAAGGGATGTTTTCAAGTACCTCGGTGGCCGAGCCGCCCGCCGAGGCAATGTTCTGGTCCACGCTGAACACCTTGCGGTCAATCTCGAAGCGCATCTGCGAGCCTTGTCCCACCACTTCTATCTCGTTGAGCAAGTTGTTTTCCACCTCCAGGCGTATCTCGCCGAAGTCCACGTCCTGCCCGCTTACCGTGAAGTTGCGGCTGTACGTGTTGTAGCCAATGAAGCTGACTTGTATCGTGTATTTCCCGTTGCCCACCGCGGGAATGATGAATGCGCCGGTTTCGTCAGTCACCACGCCGTTGACGGGCGCGGGATCATTCTGCTTGTATAGGGCTACGTTCACGAAGTCGAGCGGGTCGGAAGTTTGCCCGTCGAGTATTTTGCCGGTGAGGTCGTATGCGAAGGAAATGGGAATGGACAAGATGAACCACGCAAGGGAAACTGCAAACTTTTTCATCAATTGTAGAATCGTTTAATCATTGAATTATGGACGCGCATAACCGTGCAATCGTGCGGCGATTCAATAATTACACGATTATGCGATTACACGGTTAATTGGACTTGCAAAGTAACAGAAAGTTTAACAATCGCTTCGTGAAGAAAAAGTTAATAGTTTCAAAAATGGTGCGTGTTTTTCACCGCAAAGAGCGCGGAGGACGCAAAAAGAAAAAACTTTGCGTCCTCCGCGCTCTTTGCGGTTTGGCAAGGAAAACAATCAGAAGTGAGCGCGCAGGTATATGCCGAGATCCAACTGGGTGACGCGGATGGTGTTCCACCGGTTGGTTTCCACGCGGTTGGTTTCGTTGCCTATGGTGCGATGCTGCTTGTCGCCCAGGAAACCACCCAAAGCGTCTATCCGGCAACCAACCGAGAAGTTTCGCGTCAGTTGCCAGTCGAGGGCCAGGCCGGCGTTTACTCCCAACATGTGCGACACGACTTTTACCTCCGTGTTGTCCATAAGCCCGTCATTCTTGTAGTTCAGGTAGCCTACGCCCACGGTGAGCAGGAAGTTGGCGCGGCGTGTCACGGGTTGGAGGAAGCCATATTGAGGTGCCACGTACTGGTACTGGATGTTTTCGGCCATGCGCTGCCCGGTGGCGAGTTCGTAATTGCCCATGGTGCTGTAGCCTGCATATCGGATGCCCAACATGTCGCGGTTGCGAAACACGTAGTTCAGTTGTACATAGGCACCGGTTACCGGGTTGTATTGGTTGCGGTAATGCACGCCTTGCGGCGAAAGCATTTGCCCGTAGTTGGGCAACAGGTTGGCACCAATGCCAATTTCTGCCGAGAAGGAGGGAGTGGCTGCCTCGCGGGTGTCGGCCGCTTCTTCTTGCGCTTGCACGTGCAGGCCGCCTGTGCACAGAGCCGCCAGCAGGATGGTTGCTTTTGATAAAGTTTTCATAATGTTGTGAGGTTTGATAATTAATGATGTTTTTATGTTGGCTTAATCCAAATGGGTTGTAAGGCTTACCTGGTTTCTGCTCTTATTGCCAGTCACCGGCGCAAGACGTGCTTTTTTTTTGCCAGTGACAGGATTGCGATCAGTATAAGTCATATAGTAGATATTCTTCGGGTAACGTAATATCCCAGTAATTTCCTGTAAGATAAGGATTCTGCGGCTCTTTCGTAGCATCGAACAAGTTATATTTTGCCCGGAAATCTTCCATGCATTCCTTATACACCATTACCTGGTTACTTAAGTTTACTGGTTGGCAGGCATTTATTTCTTGCCAAGATTGCAGGTTTTGCGTGATTGCATCGTTGATAGCTTCTACGACTGATGAGATAATGGCTACCAGCGGCACCAAGAACCAGCACCCGCTGGCTGCCGCTCCGATGCCTCCGGCTATGGCACCCCGACCATCGGCTCTCCAAAAGCGACCTCGCTTGGCTTGGGTAATTTCAAAATCTCCGGGCAATCTGTACACGTCATTGTATGCCATCATGTTGTCGTCATTGTCCCAATACAGGATGGAGCTTCGGGTAATGCCCAAGTATGCCATGAAGGTAAACTCATCCGCCGTCATGCCTTCTGCCATTAACGCATCGTATGCGCTTTCGAGCAATATTCCCAATTCTTCTGCCATTTGTTCTGCTTCCATGTCCTCGCTATATAAAATTTCACGGGTTATCCCCCAATATTCTTGCAAATCTATGGTAGGGGCAACCATCGGATTGCTCAAGTAGTCGTGGTGCTCATCCACATAGAAGTTTTGATATGTGCCGCAGGCAGCCAAGTCGCTCTGCGTAAGGCTATATTCTTCGTTGAGATAGTCCACCACGTGGTGGAAAACAAAATCATCCAGCAGATCTAATTCAAGAGCAAATACCTCTGTGTCTGTTTCTATGTTGCGAGCCATGGGCAGATTGGCAAGAGGCTCTAATAGATTATCCAAGCACGCATTATGCACTTCGCCCAAGTGGAGGAAAAACTCACGGCTGGGTGGATAATCAAAAAAAATGTAGTTTAATGGTTCTTCCTCCGCCTCTCCCGAACTGTTATTTTTAAGAGTTGCGTTTGGAGTCAAATTCTCTTCTTGCCCCATGTTCATAAACTCATTGTTACATGCAGTGAACACTGCTACCATGGTAGCCATTACGAAAAAACAACACTTTTTCATGTTGAAATGTTTAAAGAATTAATAATATGTTTACTTTTGTACTAAAGTTTTGCTGAAAGCACAGGGCAAAAGTAAAACACGGCCTTTTGTAGTGCCAAATAAAATGCCTTATTTTTTCGGACATGAAAGTTATGCTATTTTCTTTAAAAAACGGCTTAATCGTCTGGATTATAAAGATTAAACTTTCGGACATGAAACACTTTTTAACTAATGGTGTCCATAACGTAAACTGCGTATTCACAAGGCGCAAAGTGTTGATACAGGCTTTTTTGTTCGCTTTTACGGCAAGTGGTCAGGCATACAATGACACGGCCTCACAACTTTATGAAAAAGGTTGGCACTATAGGTTTGCATTGCAGTTTGATTCTGCCATTTATTATTTGTCGCAAGCGGAGGAAGCGATTAATCGGCGTACAGAACCATTGGTTAGAGCACGGATATATTCTGGCATAGGAGATATACTTCATCTTAATAGGAATTATACCCAATCCAATGCATATTTCGAAAAATCTATAAAGTACTATCGAGAGGCCAATTATCCGAAAATGGTGGCGTATAACCTAAACCGCATGGGAGGCAACCTCTATTATGAAACAAAAGACTTGCCCGCTGCTTTGCGCTATATCCGTGAAGCACAAGCCGTAGCCCCTGATGATACCATTCTAGGCATAACCCTCCAGCAAATAGGCTTTTTGTATTATTGCGAAGGTGTGCAGGATAGTGCCCGTCTTTACTTGTACCAAAGCCTTGCCTATCCTTTTTATCGGGATGAGCAATCTTTTCGATTATTGACACTCGCTAATTCCTATTTTTCAACAAATCAATTGGATTCGGCCAAGCATTATTCGTTAGAAGCTTTGAAATACCCGATGGGAAACTATCAGAAGAAAGAATGCTATCGTCAATTATACGAAATAGCTGAGTTACAGAATGATGCGGATGCTTTGGCATGTTATGGGGCGTTGAGTTTGCAACAGCAAAGGAAAACGAATAGAATGGAAAGTAAATTAAGCCAAGAACTTCAAGACATCCATCAGACCCAAGTGGACAAGCTCGATGTTCGCCACAAAAAGGACGCAATATGGCTACTTGTGGCCTGCGGAGCGGTGGTGGTGCTGACGAGTGGAGTGTGGCTGCTGGTGAGGTTCGTGCGTTATTATAAAAGGTGGCAGGCAACGGCACGTGTCCGGCACAAGAACTTGCATGTGCGCAACGAACGCTTGGCCAAAGAGAACGGGAAACTGGCTACCCGCAACAGGAAACTGGCTTCGGAAAACGAAAGCCTCGCTACCCGCAATAAGCACCTGCGGGAGGCGTTGGAACGTGAGCGGCAGCAACGCGAATCCTACGCCCAACTGAAGCAAAGCTTGCTGTGCGCCTACAAGACGGAACGCAACCGCGTGCTGGAAAGCCGCCTGCAACACTTGAAGGAGCAACTTGATGCGGCTTGTGCTCCCGCCGAGCAGTGCCCCTTGCTCAGTCAGGAGTATAAAAAAGCCATTGCCAAGGGGTATAGGCAGGTGCTGCATTGGGATGCCCCGGAAGCCTGCCTGACTTTGTTCAACGAGCAGTTCGACCACTTTGCCGACCGGGCGGAGCAATGGTGTGCCAATCGCCGTTCCCAAAAACGATCTACTGCTCGCCTGTGTTGCCTGTTGCTGGTGGACACCATGAAAACCCACGTGGAGATACTCATGGACTACAAGGAAGGCACTTACGAGCGCACCCTCGACCGCTTGCAACGGCACACCTGCACTGCCACGGAGCAGGACTTCCGGCTGGAACTCTACAAAGTGGCATTCCTAAAAGCGGAAAATTGAAAATTGAAAGTTGATAGTTGGCGATTTATCACACAGGAAACTATCAACTTTCAATTTTCAATTATCAACTTTTAATTGTCATTTTCCTACCGTTTGCGCCACGATGAATTGATGGTGGCCGTCATTGAGGCTGAGGGCTTCGAGCAGGGCGGTTTCCTTGGCACCGGCTCGTACCACGGCTTTCAGTCCGTGGGCGGCGCAGTACAGGTAGACGTTCTGCGTGCAGTGTCCGGCATCGAGGGCGGCCAGGTAAAGATGGCGTTCGGCGGGCACGGGGCGGTCGCCCTCGTAGTGGCGGTAGTCGGCAATGAATACGAGGTTGAGCGGAGCCGTGTACACGAAGTCCTGCAAGCCTGCCAGTGTGCGGTGGTCGCCCGCCAGCACCGGTTGTAGTTCGTGAGCGGCGGGGTCGTAGCGGTAGATGCCGTTCTCCATCACGGCATAGGTGGTCAATGGGTATAAAGCCAGGGCCGAGGGCACGGTGCGTTTGCCGTCGGGGCGGTTCACCCCGTTGGCCATCCACAAGATGTCCGACAGTTGTTGCAGAGAGAGGTTCGGCCCGGTCATGTCGCGGTGCGTTTGCCGGTGCAGAGCCGCCTGCATGAGCGGCACGGTACAAGCCGTGTCCGGCGGCAGCAGTTTGATGGTGGTGAAGTCGTTCAGTTCCATAGGTTCGTTGTTGGGATTATTTGCCTCTTGCTTTTCGGCCGGACTGCACGATGTCAGTGCCACGGCCAGGAGAAGCCCCCCGAAGATGATAGATGCTCTCATCATGTTGCTATTTCAGATTATTTTTCCGTTGAGGGCGTAGATAGACGTAAATTTTGGACGAATGATGTTCCTTGTTAGCCGTAGGGCGTTGCTTCATGAAATGCCCAAGGCCGTTGGCTTTGTAACTCGTGGCTCGGTTATTCCTCCGCTTCTTCCACTTCTTCTTTCTTGCGCGTCACCAGCACTTTGTCGATGCGGGCACCGTCCATGTCGGCCACTTCGAAAGTGAATGGCCCCCACTCAGTTTGTTCACCGGTGGTCGGCACATGTTCGAACAATTCGAACAACAACCCGCTGATGGTGTTGTAGTCGTTGTCGCCGTAGTGGTCTTCCAGTTCGAAGTATTCCAGGAAGTCGTAGAACGGGCAGCGGCCGTCCACGAACCAGCTGTGGTCGTCGCGTTCCACAATCATCGGTTCTTCCTCCACATCGGGTATTTTGCCTACCAAAGCCTCCAGGATGTCCATGAAGGTGATGATGCCCTGCATGTTGCCGAACTCGTCCACGATGAACGCTTGTTTCACGTGCTTCTCCTTCATCTGTTCGAAGGCGCGGTAGGCATCCATCGTTTCCGGGAAGTTGAGTGCCGGCACGGTAAGTTTGCGCAGGTCGAAGTCCGGATTGTCTATCTGGCAGAAAAGGTCTTGCAGGCTCACGATGCCCAATACCTCGTCCAGGCTTTGGTCGGCCACGGGATATGACTCGAACATGTTCGCGCCTATCAGTTCGCGTATTTCGGGCAGGGTCATGTCCACGTCAATCCATACCACGTCGTTGCGGTGTGTCATGATAGACTCCACCTTGCGGTCGCCCAGGGTGAACACACGCTCCACGATGTCCTGCTCGATTTCCTGCACCTCGCCTCCCTCGGCTCCTTCCTGGATGATAGATTTGATCTCTTCTTCTGTCACCTTGCTTTCAGCGGATTTGATGCCGAACATTTTCACGAACAACGCCGTGCTTTGGGCCAGCAGCCACACGAGGGGGTAGGTCAGCTTTGACAGCAGGTTCATCACCGGGGCTACCGCTTTGGCTATGCCCTCAGAAGCACTCATGCCGAGGCGTTTGGGCACCAGTTCGCCGATGACTAACGTGAGGTAGGTGACGAGGATGACGATAACCGCTTTGGCCACCGTGTGGGCTGCCTCGGGCAACATGCCCCAGCGCACCAGGGCGGGGGCTACCTGCCCGGCCAGCACGTCGCCGGAGTACATACCGGTGAGGATGCCGATGAGCGTAATGCCGATTTGCACAGTGGAGAGAAAGCGGTCAGGCTCTTCGGCCAACTTCAAGGCAGTTTTGGCAGACTTGTTGCCTTGCTGGATATCGACTTTTAACTTGGACTTGCGGACGGAAACGACAGCGATCTCCGACATGGAGAATACGCCGTTCAATAATATAAGAAAGAATACGATTAGAAAATCCATTGTGAGTTTGATACGTTAAACATGCCGCTCTGGCTTGTGCAACTTTGCGTACAAGACAACTGGAATCGGAGCGATGGTAACTCCCATTCGGAGCGGGAAAGCATCGGCGCAGTGGCCGGGATGAAAGGGTGTGTGGAATGTGGTGGGGACGTGCCCTCTGGTGGTTCCATGTTTAACGTGAATTGTGTTGTATAGCGTTTTTATCTTTTTTTCTTTTTCGGATTGGCCGGAAACCATCCCTTCCGCACCCGCTCGGCCTGCTCAAACACTTCGAGGATGCCCCAGAAAGATGAAAACGCGAATACGCCCGCCACGATGGAGAGCAACGGGTGTTGCGTGCATACCGAGACGATGGCCCCCACGATGCCCATCAGCAGGAACAGGAACCATGCCCGGGTGCCAATGTAATATTCCGCCTTGATGACCAAGGGATGGAACAGGCCGATGACCAGGAAAGTCAACGCACCGATGAGCAACCCTTGCAGGTGGTGGGAGATGATGAAGTCCATTTATTTATGAATTTGACTGCAAAGATAGAAAAAGGTAAGCGCAGTGGCAAATGAAAACGAAGTTTTCCAATTCTTTTGCTTGAGGCGATATGCAGGAAGCCTTCCACAAGGCTGACAAGAAAAAAGGCGTTCAAACTTTCGCTTGAACGCCTTTTTTTTGTGACTCCAACAGGATTCAAACCTGTAACCTTCTGATCCGTAGTCAGATGCTCTATTCAGTTGAGCTATGGAGCCAATCCTTTTCCGTTTGCGGTTGCAAAGGTAAGGCAAATTCTGAAACCTGCAAAACAATTTGGAAAAATATTTCCATAAAAAAGCAGGACGGCTTCTATCTGCGCCGTCCTGCTTGCTTTTTCGCTTTGCCTTTCATCTGACAAGTTATTTTTTCACAGCTACTTTCCGGCAGATGGTCGTCCCGTCGGCATGGGTGAGTTGCAACAGGTACACGCCTTGTTGCAGCGTGCAGGGTAGGGCAGACGTGCCTGCACCGAGGGGGTACGAGGCCAACCGATGCCCGGTAAGTGCATATACATCTGCCTGTGCTGCTTGCGGGGTGGCCACATGGATGCGGCCTTGGGTGCACCATACCTGCGCGATGGCTGGCGCTTGGTCAACGGAGGTGCTGTGTTGGTTGTTGACCAGCATGTCCAGATATACATCGGCGGCATCCCGCGAAGCCAGCTTCACATAAGCGGCGTACAACCCTGCCTCATCGGACGAAAACTCTACCTGGAACGAGCCGCCCTCCGCAGGCAACGTTTCGGGCACGACCTTGAAGCGGCTCTTGTGCGTGCCGCCCACGGTGAGCGTGATGGGTTCGGTCAGGTTTTCGGTAGTCACGGTCATTGCCGGGGTCGTGGCGGTGGCTCCCGGCTGTGCCTCGAAGGCGATTTGCGTTTGCTCAAGGTGGATTTTCGGCAAGTCGGTACGCCCGAACGACACATCATCTATATAATAAGACGCGGCACTTGCCCCGCCGCCCGTGCCGCTCACGCGGAAAGCCATGAAGAACGTATCGGCTACGGCGTTGCCTTTCGCCCCGAGGTCGATGTGGTAGCTGAACCATTCATCGTTGTCATCGGCTGTCGAGGGCATGTACACGCCTCCCACCGGTTGACGGAAGAGGCCGTGCGGTTCGTTGTCGTCTATCTCCACATAGTACAGTTCGATGCTATCCGTGCGGGCTTCGTCGCTGATGAGCGAGGCACTCACGCGGAAGGTGAACACCTTGGAGGCGGCGTTCTTGAAGTCCAACGCCGGGGTGTAGAGCCACATTTCGTAGGGTTCTTGGGCAGGATTGAGTGAATTGAACAACGTGGCCTTGGCCGTGCCTCCATCATCGGTGGGCTGGGTGGCACGGCTGAAGTCGTAGCCCCACCAGGCGCGGTAGTTCTGCTCGGCGATGTTCTTCCAGCCGTCCAGCAGCAGAGGCTCGTTGTGTACGGCGTTGTCAAACGTCTCATGCAGCAGTGCGACCGGATGGCTGTCGTCCAGCGGGTATTCATCGCCCTGCTTGTCGGGGTGGGTGATGTCGCCCGTGGCCGTGCCGGACAGGGTGATGGTCACATCGTCCGCATCAAGTGATGAAAGCGTGAGAGTAGCTTCATAGCTCCCGGCCTGCTTGGGTTGAAAGTCAATGTGTAATGGCAGGTTGTCTTGGTTGACGGGCATGAAGTTGCTGCTGAGGATGAACACGCCGTTACTGCCTGTGATGACCGCATGTATTTCCTCCTTCATCTCCGTACTTGATACGAGCAGGGTTTCCCGTTTCGTCTGCCCAGCAGGCGTTTCGGGGAATGTGATTTCGGTACGATTCACCGTGATATGGGGCGAAAGAGTCGCATCTGTGGCTTTGCCTTGCAGGCGGATGGAGGTGAAAAACTCAGGTACACCTGCCGGGTCGATGTTCAAGTTGGCTTGATGAGGTGTGCCGTATGCCGATGAAGGCTTGGTGGGGGCATAAAGCACGGTCAATTCCTTTTGACCTTCGTTGATATCCGCCTGCGACACTTGGAATTGGTCGTCATTTGCTCCTGTGAGGTAGATGCTTCCATCGCCCAGCCCTTCCGGTAAATTGCCGTATGCGATGGTGATTTTGCCCAACTCTACCGGCGTGCCCACAGTGGTTTCTTTCAAGGGCAGGCTTGTCGGGGTTACTTCAAGGTATGGTGTCTTGCTTTCGGTTTTGGCAAAGCTGAAATCATCCACGATGAGCACCGTGCCGGGGTCGGTCTGCATGATGAAGTTGAATGTGGACGTACCTCCGTTTGGCACGGGCACTTCGGCCGTGCGGGTGACCCATTGGCCTACGGGCATTTCGTAAAACTGATAGTAAGGTTCTGTCGGGTCGGCATAGCTGTCCCATTGGTGGTTCAGGCGTAGGCGGTTCATGGTGCTTCCGCCGTTACTCACGGTGTAGTAGCTGATGCTCACTTCGTACACGTCGCCTTGTTGGAATGTGCCTGCCACGTCCTGTGTAAACGAGCCGATGGCGTACAGGTCGCTGTTTGAAGCCGTTTCCAAGCGCAGTGCGTAGTTCCCGCTTTGTTTGATTTCCGTCTCTTGCTGGAGTGTGATGTTGTCGGTCGCGATCCATGCGCCTTGCAATGCGCCGTCCGTCCATTCCTCGAAGCCGGGGTTGCCGAGCAGGTTTTCCTGTGCCGACAGGGTGGGGGCGCAGGCAAGGAATGCCGTTGCCATTGTGTAAAATAGTTTCTTCATTGCGTTGTTGGTTTATGATTGACGTTAGAGACACAAAAGCGCAAATCAACGCCGGGATGCCCTTGCGTCAATTTGCGTTTTTGTGTGTTATCTATGTTCTCTTCTTACTTCACGAGCACTTTTTGCACGCCGTTGCCTCCTTGCAACAGGTAAGCCCCGGCGGGCAAGGCCAAGGTGTTGACACCTGCCGAGAGGTTCGCGCGGTTCACAAGCACGCCGTTGAGGCTGTACACGTTCACCGTCTGCGCCCGGTCGCTGCCGAGGTACAGCACGCCGCCTTCCGCCCATGCGCTGAGGCCGTTTTCACTCGCAGCCTCCAAGCCGGTGGCAACGGCTTCGAGCTTGTACAGGCTGAAGTTGTCGAAGATGACTTCTGCACCGGCGGGAATGTCCATGTGGAAATATAGCGAAGTGGCACCTTCGGGAACGACCGTGCGGATGGTCTTCGTCTCCCACGTGTTGACCGCCCCGGTGAAGTTCTGCTTCAAGTCGGCAGCGTTCGGGTCGGTGACATCGATGCCGTCCCAATGGCAGGCCAGCTGCACATCATCATCGCCTTGTGATTGCACTATATAATAATGTATAGTCAGCCGGTAGGCATCACCCGCCGTGAATGTGCCCGGACGCACTTCTTGCTCCAAGTAGGCATTGCTGCTGCCGGTAATGCGGATAGCGGCTTCTCCTTCTTGCATTATTTCGCTTTCCACTGTGGCAGAGCCCAAAGCTAAGCTCCAATCGGTAAATTGGGCACCGAACAAATTGCTGCTGTTTTCTTCAAAACTTGGATTAGAGAGCAGGTTTTCTCCCACTTCCGTTTCGTTGCCCGGTTCGCCGGGTTCGGTGCCGGGGTCTTCGCCGCCGGGTTCATCGAAGTCTGCATCGATGTCGGCCAGGTCGCGCGGGGCAATGGCCGTACCGGCTGCCGAGGTGGATATGCCGATGATGGAGCGGGCGGAAGCGGGCACGTTCTTGCCCACGAAGCCTGCTCCCGGCAGGTCGTTGATGTTGGCCTTGTTGCCGTCCTGCACAATGCGTACAAACAGGCCTTCATCGCCGAATTTGCCTTCCGTTACAATGCCATCCTCGTTGGTTTCCATTTCAAACGTTACGTTTTCCACTTTCACCAGGCAGCCTTCGTAGCGTGCGCCGTTGGCAGCCAGCTCGGCCAAGGTCAAGGTGGCGGGTTCTACGGTGTTGCCCTGTGAAATAGGTGCGCCGAAGTCCTTGCTGGGTACAAGGTACATAGAACCTCGGCTTTCAGCGGTGAATAAGAGATTGCTCAGTTTGTCGCCTGTCTTGTATGTGGTGGTCAAGCTGCCCAGATTGTCGTTAACCAATATGCCGCCGGTTTCATCTTGAATATATAGCTGTTGGGCATCGCCATTCATGTATACATGCGACACGGTTACTTCGCCCGTCAGTTTGAAAATGACCCAAGGGGCTTCATATTCGCCTAATTCGGCATATTGTGCTTTGAAGTCGGCCAAGGTGGTGGCTGTTTGAGGCACAGCGGTGGTCCACATGATGGAGTATTCCACCGGGTCGATACCGGTTGTGATGAACTGTACGGTGTCCACGTAGTATTCTATGTTTTGTGGCTTCAGCGTGACGGTCAGGTCGAAGCCATCAGCCGATTCGGCTTGTGCTTGCGTGATGGAGGTGGTTTCAGTGGTCAGTTCGCCGCCCGATGTGCCTTTAATCTTGACTTCGATGTCGCTTTGCAGGTTAGCCGCTTTTACGTTGAAGGTAAAGGGATAGGTCTCGCCAGCGAACACATAGTAGCTGTTCCCGTCCGTGATTTGGGCAAACGAAGGATCGAAAGTCAGTTCCGGCAGCACAGGGACGGCACTGTTGTCAAACAGCCCTTTCCACGTGGTCGATACGCGGATGGCATCGATAGCACCGGTGGGACCGTTGTTGTTGAATGAAGAACCCAATTGGTAAATGGCAATGGAACTGATGGCCACGGCATCGTCACCGCCCAAACCGGCGGATTCCGACACTGCATCGGGGGTGGTCGGTTCTGTGCCGGCCGGGTCAGGATTGATGTACAAGGAGACCACGTCGTTCTTTTCCCCTTCAATGAAAGAGTATTTCATGACGACCAAGTATATGCTATCCAAATCGCATTCCGTGGTGGCAAATTGGGCGCAGTTGCCCGATGTGCTTGTCGCACTGGTAGCTTGCCGTGCCACGCCCAGCAATGCTTTCCCGTTGTCGCTGGCTTTGGCGAAGAGTTTGCCGCGCAGGTTGCTCGTTGCGGGCTCTGCCCCGGCAAAGGTAAAGAACGCGTTGCCTGCCTGCACAGCGTGAAGCCTTACCAAAGCCGACACATACACGTCGCCGGAGGTAATGTCGCGCCCCAGTGGCAGGTAGGCATCCTGCCCAATGGATTGGAACGTGGCCGATCCGCCGATGGATTCGTCTTGGTAGCCCGGATAAATCAGGCCGTCGTCTGCCACTTGCAGCGGGGTGCCGATGGCAGTGATTTGTATCCAATCGCCTTGTCCCACCAAGTTGCCGGTATTGTAGGCAAAGTCTTCTACCAATACCTTTTGTCCGTTCCCCACCACCGGCACGGCCAATGCCGCCGCCAGTGCGAGTTGTTTGAAAAGTAAAGTCTTTTTCATACGTCTTTCCTTTCTTTAATTAAGTTAGTATTATGGTTTTGTTTCAGATTTCAAATTCCAACCTTGTAGGCGTGCGTCGTTTCTCCTTGCGTGAGGCGGAGCAGGTACAGCCCTTGGGCGGGCAGTTGTACCGCCTCGCCGTTGTAGGGATGCTGTTCCAGGCACTTGCGCCCTTGCAGGTCGTAGATGGCCAGGCGGGCGTTGCTTGCCGAGGGGATGGCCAACTCGCGGCCCCGTTGCAGCAGCAGTGGCTTGCCGGCATCCACGGCGGGCAGGCCGACGGTTGAACCTTCGGCAAACTGCACGTGCGGGGCGATGCCGAGCGACACGTTGTCGTCCGTGTTGGCATACCATTGCGTCTCGCCGGTGGGCTGGTCGTTTTCGTCCCATACTTCCAACAGGTGGTAGGACGTGCCGGGGCGCACGGCGTTGTCCACATCGCGGCGCACCGCCCCTATTACCAGGTCGTCCGTCTCGTAAGTGGTTTCGTCCGTGCGGTTGGGGATGCCCTCGACGATGACGTAGAAGGCCGAGTCGAGCCACAGCTCTTCGTCGAGCGTGACGGTGGTGGGCAGCCAGGTGGAGGGGTCGAAGGTGATGTCGTCCGTGGAGAGGGTTTTGCTGGCCAGCACGCGACCCGGCAGGCTGTCGGCCTCGGCGGCTATCTTCACGGTGAGGTCCACGGCGGGCTTTATCACGGTGGCGTTGGCAAAGTAGATGTCCACCGCGTCCAGCGTGAGGGGCGTGGCGGGAGCGTGGAAGCGTTCGGCAAAGGCCGCCATGCCCAGCCAGTTCGAGCCGCCGTAGTAGCCGTAGAAGCCGTAGAAGCCGAGGTTCACCGCCCCGATGTTGGCGTTTTCGTCGCTGCCGATGTTCCAGATGGAGCACGGGCCGCCCGCCTGCACCGCTCCCTCGGGCGATTGGATGGTTTGGCTGCCGCCCGCGTTGGTGGCGGTGAGGCTTAGTTCGTACGAGCCTTGGCCGAGGTAGGTCACGGTGGGGTTCTGCTCTTCGGAGGTGGCGGGCGTGCCTCCCTCGAACGTCCACAGCCAGCTGTCCGGGTAGTTGGTGGAGCGGTCGGTGAAGGTTACCGGCACGCCCACCGGCACGTAAATGCCCGCATAGGGGCTGAAGTAGCCCTCGGCGGGGTAGCCGAAGTCTACCACGGGCTGCACGGCCCGCACGGTGACGAAGTCTTCGCGTGTGGTCGCGTGGCTTGCCCCGCCTGTGGTCACTTGCAGCGTCACGGCGAACGTGCCACTCTGCTCGTAGCGCAACACGGGGAGTCGCTCAGTGGAGGTGGCGGGGGTCGCCCCCTCGAACGTCCACAGCCAGCCGTCCGGCTCGCCCGTGCTGAGGTCGGTGAAGTGCACCTCGCCGCCTTTGTCGATGGCCACGGTGGCGGTGGCTTCGTCGGCCTTTTCGAAGAGGCGGAAGTTGTCTATATATACGTCATCGCCTCCGCCCACGCTTTCGTAGCGGAACAGGATGCGCACGCTGTCGGTGGCGGAGGTGTATGGCTCGAGGTCAAACTCGAACTCCAGCCATTGGTGGAACTCGTGGCGGTTTTCCTGCGACCACATGAAGGCGTCAAACAGCAGGTCGGGCGTGTCTGCCGACTTCCGTTGGGCGTGGATGGTGAACCGCCCGTTGTAGGCCCATACGCCGCTGAACGCCGTCCACAGGCGGATGAGCGAGGGTTTGGCCAGCAGGAAGTAGGGAGAGCAGAGCGTTTCGTCCTGGTAGCAGTCGTCGCAATAGTAGATGGCGGCGGAATATTGGCTGGTGGGGTCGATGGTGGAGAAGTCCTCGATGTTCTTATTCTTCACCGTCCCCCAGTCCCAGGTGTAATCGTAGTTGGTGGCCGACACCGACCAGTCGGTCATGCCCTCCCTCGTGTCGAAGCCTTGCCGGTATATCTCCTTAGCGGCTTCCCGGGCGGAAAAGGTGGCGGTCAACGCCGTTTGAGCCTGCATGAGCGCGAAGGCACCGGCAAGCCCCATGATGCATGTGGTAAAAAGTTTCTTCATACGTAAATCAAGTTATCTTATTTCAAAAACGTGCGCAATGTACTAAGAAAAATCAATATTACAGCAAAAGAGTGATAAAAAATGCAAAATACGGGCAAAATTGTCGCCCGAATGGCTCAAATGACGGATATGTGTGCAGGTTTGCGAGCTTGCGGGTTCGTGAAAAAATGCGGACGGGTTTTCTGTTTTTTGCGTATTATTTTTTACTTTTGTCAGCATAAGTTTTACTGCCCACAGTTATGGGTTATATAACCCACAGTTATGAGTTATACGACCCACAGTTATGGGTTATACAACCCACAACTGTGGGCAGTAAAATATTCCCGCATAAGTGGGAAAACATATACGGGTGAGAAGGAAAAAGTGAGAGTAGAAGAGGAAAAGAGTCAAGGACAACGGCCTTGTGGCACTTAGCGTAGGGTATCGCCCTACGGGCAGTTTATCCGTGTAAATCCATTTCATCCGTGTATTCCGTGTGCCAATCTGAAATCTGAAATTTGAAATCTGAAATAAATAAATGTATGGCAGCAAGGTATGACTTTCGCAAGGCGCCCAACCCGCAAGGCGGGGAAGGAGTGCTTTATCCGCGCTTGGTGTCCAATGGCACAATCCCTTGGGAGACAATAGTGGACGAGATAGCGCAAGATTCGAGCTTTGACCCCGGCACCATCATGGGCGTGATGCACGAGGTGGAGCAGCGGGTGTTGCGGCACTTGTCGGATGGCTTCCGGGTGCAGGTGGGCGCGATGTGCTACGCCGAACCCACGGTGGAGACCGACCGCAAGGTGACCGATGAGGACGAATTGCACGCGCAGTCGGTGCGCTTCGGCAAGGTGTTGCTGCAACCGTCCAAGAAGTTCCGTCCGCAAGGCCGGTTGGAACGGGCTGATGCGGCCCGCAAGTTCGGCCACAGCTCTACACGGCTCACGCCAGGCGAGCGTTACGCCCGCCTGGAGGCCTACCTGCGCGAGCACGGCACCATTTCCCGCGCCCGCTACTGCGAGCTGACGGGGCTGCTGCGCTCCACCGCCCAGCGCGAACTCCACCGCTGGATAACCGAGGGCAAGCTCCGCGCCACCGGTTACGCTCCGCATCGGGTATATCAATTAGCGATTAGTGATTAGTGATTAACGATTAGCCCATTCGGCGCAGCACTAATCACTAAACGTTAATCACTAATCACTGAACGTTAATCACTAACCGTTATGCTGAAATATCTTCACATATCCAATTACGCGTTGATATCCGACTTGCAGATGGCTTTCGAGCCGGGCTTTTCGGTGATTACCGGCGAGACGGGGGCAGGCAAGTCCATCATCATCGGGGCGTTGTCGCTCATTCTGGGGCAGCGTGCGGACAGCCGCGCCATCAAGGAGGGCGAACAGAAATGCGTCATCGAGGCTTCGTTTGACATCACCGGTTACGGGCTGGAGGCTTTTTTCCAGGAAAATGAACTGGACTATGATGCGGCCAACTGCCTGGTGCGGCGCGAGCTTACGGCGGCGGGCAAGTCGCGTGCCTTTGTCAACGACACGCCGGTGCCGCTGGCGCAGCTGCGCGAATTGGGCAACCGGCTCATCGACATCCACTCGCAGCATGAAAACCTGCTGCTGTCCAACGAGGGCTACCAGCTGAACGTGGTGGACACGATAGCGCAAAACGCATCCGCCCTGTCGGCGTACCGGGACAAGTACGAGGCTTGGCGGGCGGCGCGGCATGAATTGCAGCAGCTCAGGGAGTTGGCGGAGCGCCAAGCCGCCGATGTGGAGTACATGCGCTTCCAGCACAGGCAGCTGGAGGATGCCGGTTTGCGCGAAGGCGAGCAGGAGGAATTGGAACAGGAGCAAGAGACGCTGGCCCACGCGGAGGAAATCAAGTCGGAGTTGCAGCAGGCCGTTCGTTTGCTGTCCGACGAGGGGATGGCCTTGTCGATGTTGCGGGAGGCGGGCCAGGCCGTGTCCCGGGTGGGCGGCTATGTGGCCGAAGGAGGCGAATGGGCGGAACGGCTGCGCTCGGCCTACATCGACTTGAAGGATGTGGCCGACGACCTGCAAAGCCGCGGGGAGCGCATCGAGGTGGACCCGCAACGCCTGGAGTGGGTGGAAGGCCGCCTGAGCGAATTGTACACCTTATATAAGAGGTATAAGGCGGCGACCGTGGACGAGTTGATTGCCCGGCGCGACGAACTGGCCGCCAAGTTGCAGCGCATCGACTCGTTCGACGACGAGTTGGCTGCACTGGAACGGCGTATCGCTTCTGCCGAAAGCGAGCTGGCCGATGCGGCGGCCCGGTTGACCGAAAGTCGCCAGGCCGCCACCGCGCCGATAGAGCAGTACTTGGTGGAACAGCTTTCGCGACTGGGGATGCCGAACATCCGCTTCCAGGTAGACGTGCAGCCTGCCACCGGCTACACCCCCACGGGGCGCGACGACGTGCAGTTCCTCTTCTCTGCCAACAAGAACAAGTCGCTGCAACCCGTGGTGCAAATCGCCTCAGGCGGCGAGATAGCCCGCGTGATGCTGGCTGTCAAGTCACTGGTGGCGCACCGTGCCGGACTGCCCACCATCGTGTTCGATGAGATTGACACCGGCGTGTCGGGCGAGATAGCCCACCGCATGGGCGAAATCATGGCGGCCATGAGCGAGGACATGCAGGTGATAACCATCACCCACCTGCCCCAGATAGCGGCGCGTGGCAAGCAGCATTACAAGGTGTACAAGGACGAAAGCGGCGAGCAAGCGCAGACGTTCATCCGTCGCCTATCCGCCGCCGACCGTGTAGTCGAACTGGCCAAGATGCTGAGCGGCGAACAAGTGACCGAGGCGGCTTTGGCACAGGCGGAGGCACTGATAAATAATGGCTGAAACGATTGACGGTTAACGATTGGCGGGATTGCCCCTGCCGCCGTCGGGGAATGGCGGTGTGGCTTTCCGGTGATGGGGCTGGCCTTGTATGTGAACCACTTTGCGGTTTGCTCGATTTTGTGTCCGTGCGTGTTGGCGCATTCAAAAAAATATTCTACCTTTGCACCGCTTTTGAAATAAGCAGATTCGCTAGCTCAGTTGGTAGAGCACAACACTTTTAATGTTGGGGTCCTGGGTTCGAGCCCCAGGCGGATCACTTTCCAAGGTTTGTAAATAGTGTGGTTCTGATTCGCTAGCTCAGTTGGTAGAGCACAACACTTTTAATGTTGGGGTCCTGGGTTCGAGCCCCAGGCGGATCACCAAAAGAAAAGCCAAAAGGCGACAACGAAAAGACAAGTCCTACAAAATAAATATTTTGTGGGACTTTTTTTTATTTACATCCACATCGTTTTTTTCGCAAAAGCATAAAATCGTACGATTTTTTCTACCTTTACACGCTTTTTCGGGCAAAAGAAACTTATGGACAGACAACTTCAACACCGCATCCTGGTGCTCGACGGAGCAATGGGCACCATGATACAACGCCTGGGTCTCGGGGAGGACGACTACCGGGGCACGCGCTTCGCCTCGTGGCACACGCCGCTGCGGGGCAACAACGACCTGCTGTCGCTCACCCGTCCCGAGGCCATCGCACACATCCACAGGCTATACCTGGAGGCGGGTGCGGACATCATCGAGACCAATACCTTCAATGCACAGCGCATCTCGCAGGCCGACTACGGGCTGGAAGACTTGGTGGAGGAGACGAACCTCGCCTCCGCCCGCCTGGCCCGCACACTGGCCGACGAATACACGGCCCGCGACCCACGCAAGCCGCGCTTCGTGGCCGGGTCGGTGGGACCCACGGGCAAGTCGGCCTCGCTCTCCCCATCGGTGGACGACCCCGCCGCCCGCTCCGTGACCTTCGCCGAACTGGCATCGGCCTACCGCCAACAGATGAAAGCCCTCATCCGGGGCGGCGTGGACGCGCTGCTCATGGAGACGGTGTTCGACACGCTCAACCTCAAGGCCGCCCTCTTCGCCGCTCCGCTGGCCATGGCCGACGCAGGCCGACGGGTACACCTCATGGTGTCCGCCACGGTGGCTGACAGCAGCGGGCATTTGCTGGCGGGACAGACGCTCCCGGCCTTCCTGACCTCCATTGCCCACGCCTCCCTGCTGTCCGTGGGGCTGAACTGCTCGTTCGGCGCGGAACAGCTGCTGCCCTTCCTCGCGGAAATATCCGCCCGCGCCTCCTGCTACGTGAGCGCCCACCCCAACGCAGGGCTGCCCAACGAGTTCGGCGAATACGACGAAACGCCCGACACCATGGCCGCCCGCGTGCGCCCCTACCTCGACCGGGGACTGGTCAACATCATCGGCGGCTGCTGCGGCACCACCCCCGACCACATCGCCCGCCTGGCCGACCTGGCACGGGATGCCCGACCCCGCATCCCCGTACCAACCAACAACAATTTGACACTTAGCGGGCTGGAGGTGCTGGAGACCGAAGCCCTAACCCCTCTCCCCGGGGAGTTATCGATAGTCATCGGCGAACGCTGCAACGTGGCGGGCTCGCGCAAATTCCTGCGGCTCATCAAGGAAAAGAATTACGAGGAAGCCCTGCGCATCGCCCGCCGCCAAGTGGAGGACGGGGCGCAGGTGCTTGACATCAACATGGACGATGCCATGCTCGACGCGCCTGCCGAAATGCGCACTTTCCTCAACTACCTGGGCGCGGAGCCGGACGTGGCCCGTGTGCCCGTGATGATTGACTCGTCCCAATGGGCAACCATCGAGGCCGGACTGCAATGCGTGCAGGGTAAGAGCATCGTCAACTCCATCAGTCTCAAGGAGGGCGAGACCCCTTTCCTGGAGAAAGCCCGCCTCATCCGCGCCTACGGAGCGGCCGTGGTGGTCATGGCCTTTGACGAGCAGGGACAGGCCGACACCTTCGAACGGCGCACCGAGATATGCGCCCGCTCCTACCGCCTGCTCACCGGACAAGCGGGCTTTCCCCCGCAGGACATCATCTTCGACCCCAACGTGCTGGCCATCGCCACCGGGATCGAGGCGCACAACCGCTACGCCGTGGACTTCCTGCGCACAGTGGAATGGACAAAGACACACCTGCCCCATGCCCGGGTAAGCGGCGGGGTGAGCAACCTATCCTTCGCCTTCCGGGGACACAACGCGGTGCGCGAGGCCATGCATGCCGTGTTCCTGCACCATGCCGTGGCGCGGGGGCTGGACATGGCCATTGTCAACCCCTCCACCCGCCTGCACTACGACAAGCTGGACGAGGAGTTGCGCGAGCGGGTGGAGGACGTGGTGCTGGACCGCCGCCCCGATGCCACCGAACGGCTCATCGCCCTCGCCGAGCAGCTAAAGGCCTCCGAAAACACATCTGCCCCAACACCGTCCCATCCCGTTGCCTGGCGCACCCTGCCCCTGGACGAGCGGCTGGCCTACGCCCTGCAAAAGGGTACGGGCGAATATCTCGAAACCGACCTGCAAGAAGCACTCCGCCGCTATCCATCTCCCATCGACATCATCGAACGACCGCTCATGCGGGGCATGACGCAGGTGGGCGAGTTGTTCGGTGCAGGCAAAATGTTCCTGCCCCAAGTGGTGAAGACCGCCCGCACCATGAAGCAGGCGGTGGCCATCCTCCAGCCCTACCTCGAAGCCCAACGCACGGCCAGCGGGCGCACCTCGGCAGGCAAGGTGCTGCTGGCCACGGTCAAGGGCGACGTGCACGACATCGGCAAGAACATCGTGGCCGTGGTGCTGGGCTGCAACAATTATGAGGTGATAGACCTGGGGGTAATGGTGCCTGCGGAGGACATCGTGCGCCGCGCCCAGGAGGAACAGGCGGACATCATCGGCCTGAGCGGCCTCATCACCCCTTCGCTCGAAGAAATGTGCCGGGTGGCCGCCGCCTTGGAACAAGCCGGTATGGATACGCCCTTGCTCATCGGCGGGGCGACTACCTCGCCGGAACACACGGCGGTGAAGATTGCCCCACTCTACCACGCTCCCGTGGTGCATGTGAAGGACGCTTCGGTGGACAGCCTCGTCATCGCCCGCCTGCTCGATCGCGACCACTCCGCCGACTACGTGGCTGCCCTGCGCGAGGAACAAGCCTCCCTCCGCGCCCGGCACACCGCCGACTCCCGCCCGACGCTGGACTACGAAGAAGCCAAACGGCGCAAGCCGAAATTGTTTTAACCGATAGCGAGGAGCGGGTAGTGGATAGCGAGAATTATCCGCCATCTACCTGCCCGCTCCTCGCTACCCGCTACCAAACCATGTTCCCCCTCATCACCATACTCGGCCCCACAGCCTGCGGCAAAACAGCACTGGCCTGCGAACTGGCCTGGCGAACAGGCGGCGAAATCATCAGCGCCGACTCGCGCCAAGTGTACCGCGGCATGGACATCGGCACGGGCAAGGACCTGGCCGACTATACCGCACACGGCACGCCCATTCCCTACCACCTCATCGACATCCGCGAGGCTGGCGACAAGTACAACCTCTACGAATACCAGCACGACTTCCACGCGGCCTACACCGACATCCGGGAACGGGGGCGGTTGCCCATCCTGTGTGGCGGCACGGGGCTGTACATCGAGTCGGTGCTGAGCGGCTACCGCCTGCTGCACGTGCCCGAGAACCCCGGCCTGCGCGCCCGCCTTGCCGGGAAATCGCTGGCCGAACTCACCGCCCTGCTGGCCTCGTACAAGACCTTGCACAACACCACCGATGTGGACACGCCCGCCCGCGCCATCCGCGCCATCGAAATAGCGGAATACCAGCAGGTGCAGCAGCCCGATGCTACCGGGTTCGCTCCGCTGCGCGGTCTCGTAGTGGGCATCGACATCGACCGCGAGGAACGCCGCCGCCGCATCACCGCCCGCCTCCAAAGCCGCCTGCGCGAAGGCATGGTGGACGAGGTGCGCTGCCTGCTGGAGCGCGGCATCCCGCCCGACGATCTCATCTATTACGGGCTGGAATACAAATACGTCACCCTCTACCTCACGGGCGCACTGGCCTACGACGACATGTGCTGCCAACTGGAAATCGCCATCCACCAGTTCGCCAAGCGGCAGATGACGTGGTTCCGGGGCATGGAGCGGCGCGGAATCCCCATCCGCTGGCTGCCCTGCTCCCTGCCCGACGAAGCGAAAGTGGAACGGATACTGGAGTGGGGACAGGAGCAAGAAAGTAGAAAGTAGAAAGTAAAAAGTGGGGAACACGAATGACACAAAGGCGCGAATTACCGCCAAGGTAATCCGCGCTTTTCTTGCATCAATTATACGAGTTCCGAGTTGCTCTCCTAAAAACAATAGCCGAAAGAGGCTTGAAATTGCGCACCTGCCACTGTGGCAGAACGGTACACTTCATGGTCATGGTAATATTCCGTTTCCCAAGAAGGGTGTGTGTCCAAGCACAAGCCGACCGACAACTTGAAGCGGTTGTTGAACTCCAATCCTCCTTTGAGCTGGCCATAGAAGCCTGCTCCATACCCCACAGCAAACAGCACACCCAGCTTTGCTTCCACGAACGGTGTGACTTCCTTGGAATTGATACGCACTTCGTCAAAAAAATACTTCCCAGCGGCATAAAGCGGGATTGCGCCAAAGAAGTCAGGGTTGGTTATGCCAAGCCTGCAAGTAAGTCCGACACCCAGCCCCGCGAACCAATGCGGGTCGATGTAGTACCCATAAGTAGCCGTACCTCCAACGCCGAAAGCCGACCCGACGGCGATACTTCCCTCCGCATCCCCACCGAAGTTGCCCCCCCGCAAGATGTGGTTTGGGCGAATGGTACGCTTTTGCCGTTTCCCTGTCAGTGCCTTCAATTGCTTCCCGCTGACTGTGGTCGTACCGATTTCCTTGATTTGTTCTTTGTAAATCAACTTGTTCAACTTGCCAGACAGGTCTTCGAACCTCACATACCCGTCCCCGCCTTCGGTCACCTCGCCCAGTAAAGTCGTGCCATCGGTCAGCGTAATCACGTCCACGGTTGCAGCTGTGGTTTGTCGGTCTTCCACCGTCTTTTCTTGGGCTTCCAAGGAACACAAAACTGCCCCTATGCATCCGAAAAGGATGCAGCACATCCAACTTTTCATAGCCTTCCGCCTGCCTGCTTATTCTGTAAACTCCACGATGGTGCCCGTGGCGATGTATTCCACCCTCGTCCACAGGATGTAAGAACGCACTTTGGCCGTCTCGGTGATGTTGGCCACCGCTTGCGAGCCGGTGAGCATGGCGTTGCGGTACATGTCGGCCACCGCGTTCTCCTTGATGGCCCGGCGCGACACGCCCCCGATAATGCCCAGCACGTAGGTGGCGTGCGACTTGCCCTCCACCGAGCCGATTACCTTGAAATTGTCGCGCTCAAGGCTCACTTGCGTGATGTTCTGATTTCTCGACACATAACCGGTGCCGCCGCAGGAGGCGAGCAACAGGGCAACAAGCAACGTTGCCAACACTTTGAAAGCATGTTTTACCATAAAATTTCACTTTTGCCTCGACCGTATCCTTACGAGGGGCGGTTTATCGTCATTATTTTTTTCGTTAATACGCAGGCAAAGGTAGGGAAAATTCCCGTCCGCCCCACCCTGCCGGGCAAAAATTCGTTACTGCGCGGCAAAAATTCCGCAGTAACGCCGTTGAAGTTCCGTAGTAACGCGGCAAAACTTCCGTAGTAACGGGCGGAAATAGTCACAAAGTGCACAGAATTTTTACAGGCCATCCCCGCCTGCCCGCATACTTAAATTTGCATTCCAATCATTAAGAAATGGCAAAACGGGGCGGGCATCCGGGATATTTTCCCTACTTTTGACTTGTCTAAGCAGAAACAAAACAACGCGAAACGGATATGTCTAAGTTCGTCATTTACCAAGTGTTGCCGCGCCTGTTCGGCTCTTACGGCACGCACAATCAATATGCCGGCACCCTTGCCGAGAACGGGTGCGGCAAGTTCAACAACTTTACACCCAAAGCCCTGAAGGAAATCAAGTCGCTGGGCGTGACCCACGTGTGGTACACGGGCATCATCGAGCACGCAACGAAAACCAATTACTCCGCCTACGGCATCGAGCAAAGCCACCTCGCCCTGGTCAAAGGGCAGGCAGGCTCGCCCTACGCCATCAAGGACTATTACGACGTGGATCCGGACTTGGCCGAGGACGTGCCGCACCGCATGGAAGAATTCGAAGCCCTCGTGCAACGCACGCACCGGGCGGGGATGAAAGTCATCATCGACTTCGTGCCCAACCACGTGGCACGCGAGTACCGCTCGGACATGAAGCCGCGCGGCGTGGCCGACCTGGGCGAGGGCGACCACCCGGAATGGGCATTCTCGCCTCTGAACAATTTCTACTACATGCCCGGGCAGGCGTTTGCCCCGCAGTTCGACCTCCAGGGCTACGCGGAATATCCCGCCCGCGCCACGGGCAACGACGTGTTCCACCCCTCGCCCTCGGTGAACGACTGGTACGAGACGGTGAAGCTGAACTACGGCGTGAATTATCTGAACAACAAGGAAAAGCAGTTCGACCCCACGCCGAATACCTGGCACAAGATGCTCGACATCCTGCTATACTGGGCGGCGAAGGGCGTGGACGGCTTCCGCTGCGACATGGCCGAGATGGTGCCCGTGGAATTCTGGGGATGGGTCATCCCGCAGGTGAAGCGGGAGCATCCCGGCACGCTGTTCATCGCCGAGGTGTACAACCCGGCGGAGTACCGCAACTACATCTGCAACGGCAAGTTCGACTACCTGTATGACAAGGTGGGCCTCTACGACACGCTGCGCAACGTGACCAGCCGCAACCACCCTGTGCGCAACATCACCTACGCCTGGCAAGCCCTGGGCGGCATCGAGGGGCACATGCTCAACTTCCTGGAAAACCACGACGAGCAACGCATCGGCTCGGGCTTCTTCTGCGGGGCGGGCATCTACGCCGAACCGGCCATGATCGTGGCGGCCACCCTCACGCAAGGCCCCGTGATGGTGTACTGCGGGCAGGAACTGGGCGAGCTGGGCATGGACAACGAGGGCTTCAGCGGACTGGACGGCCGCACGACCATCTTCGACTACTGGGGCGTGAAGTCCATCCAGGCTTGGGCCAACGGCGGCAAGTTCGACGGCGCAGGCCTCAGCGACGAGCAAAAGGAACTGCGTGCATTCTACAAGACGCTGCTCAACGTCACCTTGCGCGAAAAAGCCATCACGGACGGCGTGATGTACGACCTGGAATATGCCAACTTCGACAACCCTCGCTTCAATTCGCACGAGCAGTTCGCCTATTTCCGCAAGCACGAGGGCGACCTGCTACTCGTGGTGCTCAACTTCCACGACAAGCACCTGGACACCGAGGTGCGCATCCCGCCCGAGGCGTTCCAATACCTCAACCTGCCCGAGGGCGACAGCTACACGTGCACCAACCTGTTGGACGAAGCGGAACAGTTCCCCGTGGTCACGCTCGACTCACGCACGCCCTTCCGCACCATTATCCCGGCCTGGAAAGGCAAAATCATCAAGCTGAAGCGCACCGCCCGCCACCCGGCCCGCCCCCGCACCACCCCGCCCATGATGGCGTTGATGTAGGGGTGCGGGTAGAACGCAAATAACGCGAATAACGCGAATGGACGCAAATTGAACTTTGCGTCCATTCGCGTTATTCGCGTTATTTGCGTTCCTGCATTCGCGTGCTAACAAATGCGTTGGATGTTCTTTTCGCGGATTTGTTGTTCCACGATGGCATCGAGCACGGCCACGGCGGTCATATTCACGATGTCGCGCACGGAGCTTTCCACGTCGAGGATGTGTACCGGCTTGTTCAGCCCCATCTGTATCGGGCCGATGGATTCGTAGGCACCCATCTCCAGCAGCAGCTTGCTGGCCGTGTTGGCCGAGCTGAGGTTGGGGAATATCAACGTGTTCACATCCCTGCCCCGCAGTTTCGAGAACGGGAACTTGCGGTCGCGCAACTCCTTGTCCAGCGCGAAGTTCACCTGCATTTCGCCATCGACCAGCATGTCGGGATAACGTTCGTGCAAGGTTTCCACCACCTTGTGCACGCTGGCCGGGCTGCCCTCCTTGTCCGACCCGAAGTTGGAGTACGACAACATGGCCATGACCGGTTCGCAGGCGAAGAGCTTCACCGTGTCGTGCGTCAGTTTGGCAATGTCGATAAGCGTTTCGGTGGAAGGATGGCGGTTGAACAGCGTGTCGGCCAGGAAGAACGTCCCCTTCTTCGTGTTGAGGATGTGCATGGCCCCGATGTGGTTCAAGCCCGGACGGATGCCAATCACGTCCTTCGCGGCCTGCACCGCGTCGGCATACTTGGTGTACACGCCTGTAATCAGCGCATCGGCCTCGCCCGTTTCCACCATCATCATGCCGAAGTAGTTGCGTTCGTACATCTTTTCGTATGCCTCGTCATACGTTACCCCCTCGCGGCCTTTCTTCGCGGCCAAAGCCTGCGCATAGCGTATGCGGCGGCCTTCTTCGCGGTCGTGGCGCAGGTTGACAATCTCTATCCCGGTCAGGTCGATGCCGTTTTCCTTGGCCACGTTGGCTATCTTTTCCTCGTTGCCCAGCAATATGGGGTGGCAAATGCCTTCGGCGCAGGCCTGCTCGGCGGCTTTCAGCATATTGACGTGGTTCGATTCGGAGAATACTACCCGCTTCGGGTTGAGGCGGGCTTCGTCGTAAAAGCGGCGCAGCATGGTGTTGTCGTGCCCCATGCGCTTCATCAGTTCGCCCTCGTAGGCCGCCCAGTCGGTGATGTCCTTGCGCGCCACGCCCGACTCCATGGCCGCCCTCGCCACCGCCGGAGCCACCGTGGTAAGCAGGCGCGGGTCGAGCGGCTTGGGGATGATGTAGTCGCGCCCGAAGGAGAGATGCTTCAAGTTGTAGGCAGCGTTCACCACGTCGGGCACGGCCTTTTTCGTCAGCTCGGCGATGGCACGCACGGCGGCCACCTTCATGGCCTCGTTAATGGCCGTGGCGCGCACGTCCAACGCCCCGCGGAATATGTAGGGGAAGCCCAACACGTTGTTTATCTGGTTCGGGTTGTCCGAGCGGCCCGTGGCCACGATGATGTCGGGGCGGGCGGCGATGGCATCCTCGTAGGATATTTCGGGGTTGGGGTTGGCCAGGGCGAACACGATGGGGTCATGCGCCATGGAGCGCACCATGTCCTGCGTGAGCACGCCCGCCACCGACAGCCCCACGAACACGTCGGCGTCACGCACCGCCTCGGCCAGCGTGCTGATGTCGCGCGAAGTGGCGAAAGGCCGCTTGCGGTCGTTCAAGTCGGTGCGGCGGGTGCTGATGACCCCTTTGGAGTCGAGCATCACGATGTTCTCCAGTTTCGCGCCGAGTGCCATATACAATAAGGTACACGAGTTGGCCGCCGCCCCCGCGCCGTTCACCACGATGCGCACGTCCTCGATGCGCTTGCCCACCAATTCGAGCGCGTTGAGCAACCCGGCAGCCGAAATGATAGCCGTGCCGTGCTGGTCGTCGTGCATCACGGGGATGTCCAGTTCGGCCTTCAGCCGTTCTTCTATCTCGAAACATTCGGGGGCTTTGATATCCTCCAGGTTAATGCCCCCGAAAGTCGGCGCAATGGCCTTCACCGTCTGGATGAACTTGTCCGGATCCTTTTCGTCAATTTCGATGTCGAACACGTCAATCCCTGCGAATATCTTAAACAGCAATCCTTTCCCTTCCATGACGGGTTTGCCCGCCACGGCTCCGATATTGCCCAGCCCGAGCACAGCCGTACCGTTGGAAATGACGGCCACCAGATTGCCCTTGGCCGTGTATTCGTAGGCCGCATGGGGGTCGGCCTTAATCTCCAGGCACGGCTCGGCCACGCCCGGCGAATAGGCCAGCGACAAGTCGCGTTGCGAACTGTAGGGCTTGGTGGGCACCACTTCTATCTTCCCCGGCTTCCCCTGCGAGTGGTAGAGGAGCGCATCTTCACGAGTTAGTTTCGTCATTTTTGTTTTAATTTATAAGAACACTATACACTTTCTTGAAAAAGTAGGACAAAAGTACGAAAAACAGCGACAAAAAACCAACTCCGTTCCTTTAAGGATAGTTAAGGGGTGTGATTTTTTCCTGCGCTTCCCCACCCTCCCGGCATCCCGGCCATGCAAGGAGAATGCCCGCAAGGAGGAAGAAGCGCGCAGTGAACGTGGCAAAAGAAGCACAGGCATCACAGGTGTTTTCTAGATGTTAATCAGTTATTAAGCCATCCAGAGAATATCTTTAGCTGCTTTCCGCCTTGTGCCGGCATTTTTTTGATGAGCATCGTAGGGCAGTAAGCAACACCCCACTCGCCACTCACAAGCTGTCCCGGTAGGCCTTGGGGGTCATACCCGTGTATTTCTTGAAGAATTGCCCGAAGAATGAGGGATTGGCAAAATTCAATTCATCGGCCACTTGCTGCACGGTGAGCCGTCGGTCGGCCAGCAGCTTCTTGGCTTCCGTCAGCACGGCCCGATGAATCCAACGAATGGCATGTGCCCCCGATATTTCCCGCACCACCGATGAGAAATAACGGGGTGTCAAACATTGCTCCTCCGCATAAAACGACACTTCGCGGTGCTCCTTGCAGTTTTTCGCCAAGGAGAACATGAATTTGCGGAAGATGGTGTCCTGCCGGGAATAGACTTGCTCCTCTATCGGCTTGCGCTGTGTGTAAATGCCCACTATCTCATAACACAAAGCCAACAGCAACTTGTTCATGACCTCTTCGTGAAAGAGGTGCGAAGCCGGATGTTCCTGAAAATCCTTCACCAGCTCGCATATCTTCAACAGCTTGCCCTGCTCCTCCGCCGTCAACGATATGCAGGGATTTTCGGATATCTGCAAGAAGTGCGTCATGGTCGATGGTATTTGTATCATGCTGATGTATTCCAAGTTGGCACCCAAAGCATAGCCGTCGAAATCCTCGCTCTTGCGTATGCCCTGTATCACCGAATGCGGGAAAATGACGCACAAATCCCCAGCCTGAATGTGGTAAGCCTTCATATCAAGCATGATTTCCGACTCCCCGGCCAAGCAAATGAACAAAGCCGCAAACTCTATCTCCACGGGAATACTGTCCTCCCGTTCATCCAGCAGGTAATGATATACATCGTCTATGTTCAGCACCCCACCGTACACCTTGTCTTGAAAAATGTCTTCCGAAATAATTTGTATAGCTGATTCCATTTGTTAATCATATTCATCGAATGAATTAAAAGGACACATCGAATGCCCACGCCTATCAACCGCAAAAATAAACATTCTTCAGTGTTATTTTCATCATAAAATATCGTAAATCGTACATATAGAACATTTCACCCTCACAAACCGATACGTACTTGTTCTGGCACGCCCGTACCTTTGCGCACTCGAATGGCGTACGCGAAAACGCAAAGACGCAAAGACATTGTGACACCGAGAGGAAAATAACAAATTTTCTTCGCGCCTTTGCGTCTCCGCGTACACCATCCAAACTCAGATACTCTGCGCAACCAAACAACTAAAAGGTATATAAATATGAGAAAGATTTCCATTGTGTTGTTAGGCGGGGTGCTGCTATGCTGCCCTGCCTGTCAGCCCGAAAAAGGGCAGAAAGCAAGCATCAAGACAGTAAAGACTGCAACCGCCGCAGCCTACGGGGAAGATGACTGCCTCACCTTCCCAGGCAAGGTGAAAGCCGCCTCGGACATTACGCTGGCGTTTCGCATCAGCGGTCCCATTGCCCACATCCACGTGAAGGAAGGCGAGTTCGTGCGCAAAGGCCAGGTGCTGGCCGAAATGGACCCGCGCGACTACCAAGTACAATTGGCAGCCACGACTGCCGAATACCAGCAAATCAAAAAAGAGGCCGAACGGGTTATCCGTCTCTACCAACAGGAAAGCGTGTCGGAAAACGACTACGACAAGGCCGTGGCCGGATTGGAACAAATCACTGCCAAACATGAAGCACACAAAAACGCGCTGGCCGACACGCGCCTCACCGCTCCTTTCGACGGTTATGTGCAGGAATGTTTCTTCGACCGTAACGAAACCATTGCCGCTGGCACACCGGTGTTTTCCCTCATCAGTGCCGGGCAACCGGAAGTTACGGTGAACATTCCGGCCGAAGACTTCGTGCGACGGGAGCGGTTCGAGGCGTTTTCCTGCACGTTCGAGGTGTACCCCGACGTGGTGTTCCCACTCGACCTCATTTCCATCAACCAAAAAGCCAACTTGAACCAGCTTTACACCATGCGGCTGCAAGTGCGTGGTGAAGCCGGACAACCCGTGCCCTCGCCGGGGCTTTCCACCATGGTAACCATCCGGCTCCAACCCACACAAGCCCACTTGGTGTCCATTCCGGCCACGGCCTTGTTCGAGCATGACGGGCAAGCCGCCGTGTGGCTGTACGAACCCGCCACGCAACAAGTCAAGCGGTGTCCCGTAAAGCCACGTGAGATATTGAACAATGGTACTGTCATCGTGTCCGAAGGGCTGAAAGCCGGTGATCTCGTTGTTACCGCCGGAGTGCATGTGCTGCACGATGGCGAACGGGTCGAACCGCTCCCCGAAGTTTCACCGACCAACGTAGGAGGTATGTTATGAAAGACATAGGAAGCTGGTCGCTGGACAACCGCAAACTGGTGTATTTCCTCGTGGCGGTATTGGTGGTCGGAGGGATATTCGCCTACTACGACATGAGCAAGCTGGAAGACCCGGAACTGAAGGTCAAGCAGGCCATGGTCGTAACCGCTTATCCGGGAGCCTCGGCCCACCAAGTGGAACTGGAGGTTACCGACCCGTTGGAAAAGAGCATCCGCAGCATGAACAGCGTGGAGACCGTAGGCAGCCGTTCCATGAACGATGTCTCCATCATTTCAGTCGAACTGAAGACCACCGTGCAAAACAATGAAGTGGAACAATGTTGGGACATGCTCCGCCGCAAGGTAGGCGACGTGCAAGGCAGCCTGCCCGACGGTGCTTCGACCTCCGTCGTGATGGACAACTTCGGCGATGTGTATGGCATGGTTTACGCACTGACGTTCGACGGCTTTACCAACCGGGAAGCCGGGAAATATGCCGACCTCATACGGCGCAAGGTGCAGGATATAGAAGGTGTCTCGCAGGTGAGCATCCACGGCGAACGCCAGGAATGCATCAACATTGAGTTGTATGAAGACCGCATGGCCAACCTCGGCATCCACCCCGGCGAAGTGCTCGCCACGCTCAACGGGCAGAACCAAACCATTTACTCCGGCTACTACGAAAGCGGCGGGATGCGTCTCCGCGTGTCGGTGAACGACCGGTACAAAACGGTGGAGGACATCGGCGACCTGCTGCTGCAAGGCCACGAGCAAGACCAACTCCGCCTGCGCGACATAGCCCGTGTATATAAGGATTACGAAACCCCCACCCGCAACGCGCTGCGCTACGACCGGCAACCGGCCTTGGCCATTTCCATATCCGCCTTGAGCGGCACGGACATCACCAAGGTGGGGAAAGAGGTGGACTGCACGCTTGCCGAATTGCAAGCCACGCAACTGCCCGCCGGTCTGGAAACGCACAAGGTATTCTTCCAGCCCGAACGGGTCAACGATGCGCTGGACACGTTCCTCATCAACTTGTTGGAATCGGTTGTCATTGTCGTGGTGTTGCTCATGTTCACCATGGGTTTCCGCAGCGGAGCCATCATTGGAGGCAGCCTAGTGATAACGGTGCTGGGGTCGTTGCTCGTGCTCGACATTTTCAACGGCACGCTGCAACGGGTATCATTGGCCGCGTTCGTGCTGGCTATGGGCATGCTGGTGGACAATGCCATTGTCATCATCGACGGCATACAAGTGGACTTGCAACGGGGCATCCGGCGGCGCGAGGCCTTGACGGCCATCGGGTGTAAGACCGCCATGCCGCTACTCGGTGCCACGCTGATTGCCATCTTGGCTTTCCTGCCCATCTTCCTCTCGCCCGACTCGGCAGGCATTTACATCCGCGACCTGTTCATCGTGCTGGCCGTTTCCCTGCTGCTGAGCTGGGTACTGGCATTGACCTTGGTGCCCATCCATGCCGACCGGTACCTGAAGATAAAACCCTTGGATGCAGGCAAAGACCCTTACGGCAGCAAATACTACCAGGCACTGCGCAACGTGTTGAGTTGGGTGCTGTCGCACCGGTTCATTTCGCTGAGTGCCGGGGGCGCCTTGGTGCTGGTCAGCCTGTACTTCTTCCGCCTGCTGCCCAAAGGCTTCTTCCCCGACATGGACTATGACCAGCTGTACATAGAATACAAGTTGCCCGAAGGCGTCAACAGCACCGAGGTGGCAAAGGATTTGGAAAGTATCGAACAATACCTGCTGGCACGCGAGGACGTAACGCACGTAACCACTTCCATAGGCGGGACGCCCAGCCGCTACAACCTGGTGCGCAACATGGCCGACCCTTCGCTGGCCTACGGCGAACTGATTGTGGATTATGTGTCGTCCGACCGGTTGGTGGCTTCCATCGATGAGATACAGCAATACCTCACCGAGCATTACCCCGATGCCTACGTCCGCTTGAAGCGGTACAACCTCATGTACAAGAAATATCCCATCGAAGTCGAGTTTTCCGGTCCCGACCCCGCCGTGCTGCGCGACCTGACCCGGCAAGCCATGGACATCATGAACGCCAGCGACGACATTTTTCTGGTCAATACCGACTGGGAGCCCAAGACCCCGGTGCTCGTGGTCGATTACAACCAGCCGGTGGCTCGGAGCATCAGCCTCAGCCGCCAGGATGTGGGCTTGTCGCTGCTCAGCGCGACGGGCGGCATCCCCACCGGGACGTTCTACGATGGCACCGAGCCGCAAACCACCTACGTGAAATGTGTCGACAAGGATGGCCGCCCCGTCGAGTCGCTCGACCAGGCACCGATATTCAGCATGACCCCGTCGCTGGACGGTCTCGACCGGAAGACCCTGCAAGGATTGATGACCGGAGCCGTGAAAGAAGAAGACCTCCTCAGTGCCGCCCTGCAAACCATTCCCCTCAACCAGGCCACCAATGGCATCCGGCTGGAATGGGAAGAACCGCTCGTCATTCGCCGCAACGGCGAGCGGGCCATGCGTGCGCAGTGCAACCCGGTGTCGGGTGTTGCCACGGAAACCGCACGCAAGAGCATCGAAGCACAGATAGAAAGCATCCCGCTGCCCGAAGGCTACAGCATGACGTGGGAAGGCGAAAAGAGTGCCAGCTCCCAGTCCATGAAGTACCTGTTCAAGAGCTACCCGCTGGCCGTTATCCTCATGGTGGCCATCCTCATCATGCTGTTCAAGGACTACAAGAAGCCGGGCATCATCATCCTGTGCATACCGCTCATGTTCGTGGGCGTGATATTCGGGATGCTGCTCTCCGGGCTGACGTTCAACTTCGTGGCTATTGTCGCTACCCTCGGGCTGGTGGGCATGATTATCAAGAACGGCATCGTGCTGCTGGATGAAATCACGCTCCAAATCGACTCCGGCATCGAACCGGTCAAGGCCCTGCTCGACAGCTCGGCCAGCCGCTTCCGCCCCGTCATGATGGCCTCCATGACCACCATTCTGGGCATGATACCGTTGCTGGGCGATCCGCTGTTCGGCCCCGGAGCCGTGGCCATCATGGGCGGGCTGCTTATAGGCACGCTCATCACCCTGCTGTTCGTCCCGGTGCTGTACGCGTTGTTTTTCCATATCAAGAAACGTTAGATTTGTACGCGAAGACGCAAAGGCGCGAAGGGAATTTTAAATAAAAGACTCAAAGAGAAAAATGTCTTTGCGTCTTAGCGTACCAATAAATTTAAAAAGAAGAAACATGAACATCCGACATACATTCCAAAGGCTCGGCGGCTTGCTGCTTGCGCTGAGCCTGTATCTCCCGGCCACCATGGCGCAAGACACGCTCACCCTGGCCCGTTGCCGCGAAATGGCTTTGGAGAACAACAAGCAAATGGCCATTGCCGAACAAAACCAGGAGAAAGCCTCCGCCCTGGTCAAAGCATACCGCGCCAACTTCCTGCCCAAGATATCGGCCACCGGGCTGACCTATTACACCGGCATGGACAACGACCTGCAAATACCCGTGGGCGACGTGCAACTGTTCGACCCCACCAGCCTGGACGGAAGCATTCCCCCGGCCATGCAACCCATCTACGAACAGCTGCTGCCGGTGCTGAACCAATTCTCCACGGTCAGCATTCCTCCCATCGGCCTCCATGTGGACTTGAATAACACCTATTCGGCGGGCGTGAAAGCCGAGCAGCCCGTGTTTATGGGCGGGAAAGTCATTTCGGCCTACAAAATGGCCAAGACCGGGCGCGAAGTGGCCGAACTGAACCGCCACCTGACCGAAGCCGAAGTCATCGTGCAGACCGATGAGGCATATTGGCTGTACGTGCGGGCCTGCGAAATGCGGAAGTCCGCCGAGTCCTACCGCGAAGTGGTGGCCGAGCTCCAGCGGGTGGTGGACAACGCCCACGAAGCAGGCATGAAGTCGCAGAACGATGTCATGAAAGTGCAAGTCAAGCTCAACGAAGCCGATTTACAAGTGCTTCGGGCCGACAATGGCGTGCGGCTGGCCCGCATGAACCTGTGCCACGTCATCGGCTTGCCCCTGCTGAGCGAAGTGCCGCTCCCCGAAACCTTCGACGCGCCCCTGCCCCACCTGAAGCCGGAAGCCGACGTAACCGCACGCCCCGAATACGCCCTGCTGGG
>CALUML010000007.1 GCA_944321745.1 uncultured Bacteroidales bacterium | reverse complement strand
ACTAAACTTATCAAAGAACTATTTGGCATAGTGGCAGAAGCCGCTTAGCCGATATGTTGAATTTTAACGGACTATTACTCCAATACCTTTACTGCATAATGAGGGTTGCATCTATCCAGCTCATCCACAAAAAACACTAATGGTTTAGTATTTATTCGCTCTGTTACAAAATCAGTTAAAGTTCTACGAAAATTTATTATTGATGTACTTTGTTCTTCATAAGCTTCTATTTCTTTCACAAATATTTCGGAAGTAGTTTGAAGCGCGGCGTCAACAATATTCGCGACATCTTCACCCACATGTTTTTTTATAATTGCCTTTCCTACACTTGGACTTAATTTACAAATCAACTCTATTAAAGAATTAAACTTAATCTTAACTTTTTTCGGTTCTTCGATCTTTTTGAACTTTGCCACTAATCCGACTAAAGGATCGGAAATAAAATCATCTTCCCAAGCATTAAAATATAGCGTTTTAAAACCAGAGTTCTCCAAATGTTGTTTCCACATTTTCACAAAAGTAGTCTTACCGCTCCCCCACTTACCGTTAATAGCCATCACGCATCCGTCCGAATACGTAGAAACCACTTGGGTCAATATTTCGCCATACCGAAGACGATTCAACTTGCAATTCTTGAAAGGATTTTCTATCTCTATTTTGGGGTCTTCTAACTTAGACTTCATACCGTTCAATAATAGGTTATTTGCAAAGTTAATGAATTATCCAAGGAACAGAAAGAGTCTAAAGCGAAGTTTTCCTCCTCCCCTTCAAAAATGTGCTGGCGAAGGGCGGGATGCCAAAGTGGCAGAGGACAAAAAAACATGCGGGACACCTGGATTAAAGTACTCTAATCCAAATGTCCCGCGTTACTAAATATGCCCCCTTTAGGGGGGGGTGGGGGTATTACTTCCTGTTCCGTTCCACCCAGCGGCGGGCGTTGACGAAGGCCTCCATCCACGGGGTGATTTGGTCGCTGTTGCGGCGGTCGGCGGGATAGTGGGCGCATTGCCAAGGGAAGATGGCGCGTTCCAGGTGCGGCATCATAGCCAGGTGGCGTCCGTCGGTCGAGCAGATGCCCGCCACGTCGTAGTCCGACCCGTTGGGGTTGGCGGGATAGCCGCTGTGGTTGTATTTGGCCACAATGTGGTACGCGCTTTCCTCCTTCGGCAGGCGGAACTTGCCTTCGCCGTGCGCCACCCAAATGCCGAGCTTGTTGCCCGCGAGCGAGCCGAACATGACGGAATGGTTGTCGGGTATGGCGAGCGTGACAAACTCAGACTCGAACTTGTGCGAATCGTTGTGCAGCATGCACGGCTTCACGTCGTGGTCGGGCGTTACCAGACCCAGTTCCACCATGAGCTGGCAACCGTTGCAAATGCCGAGGCTGAGCGTGTCGGGACGGGCATAGAAGCGGTCGAGGGCGGCTTTGGCCTTTTCGTTGTAGAGGAAGCTGCCTGCCCACCCCTTGGCCGAGCCGAGCACGTCGGAGTTGGCAAACCCGCCACAGAACACAATCATGTTTACGTCATCCAATGTCTCGCGGCCCGAAACGAGGTCGGTCATGTGCACGTCCTTCACGTCGAAGCCTGCGAGATAGAGCGCGTAGGCCATTTCGCGTTCACCATTCGTGCCCTGCTCGCGGATAATGGCGGCACGCACGCCGCTCGGCTGGCGGTCGGGCGAGAGGCCGAACTGCGACAGCTTGCCCCGGAACGTGTCGGCATATTTGAATTCCAACGGTTGTTCCTTGTAGTTGGCGTAGCGGGCGGCGGCACACTGCTCGCCACTTTGGCGGCGGTCGAGCAGGTAGGACGAGCGGTACCACAGGTCGCGCAACTCATCGATAGCGAAAGCATAGGCCGTTTTCTTCTTGTGCACTTCGAGGCGGCGTTCGGCTATGGGCTGCGCTATGCGGGCAAAGCCGATTTCATGCTCCATGAGAATCCGTTCCACCGCCTTGTGGTTCTTCACCTGAATGAGCACGCCGGGGTTTTCGGCAAAGAGGATGTGCAGCAGGGAGTGTTCGGCCAGGTCGTCCAGCTTCACGCGCAGGCCGCCCTTGGTGTTGGGGAAGCACATTTCAAGCAGGGCGGTGATGAGGCCGCCTTCGGAAATGTCGTGTCCCGCCAATACCAGCCCTTTGCCGATGAGTTCCTGCAGGGCGTTGAAGGCCTCCGCGAAGTATTCCGCGTCGCGCACGGTGGGCACTTCGTCGCCAATGCGTCCCAGCACTTGCACCAGCACCGAGCCGCCCAGCTTATGGGCATCGAACGAGAAGTCGATGTAGTAGATGTACGAGTCGGGCACGTCCTTCAGGTCGGGGGTGACGATTCGGGTAACGTCGGCCACTTCCGCCCCGGCGGAAATGATGACCGTGCCGGGCGAGAACACCTTCTTTTCCCCGTACTTCTGTGTCATGGAGAGGCTGTCCTTGCCGGTGGGTATGTTGATGCCCAAGGCGCAGGCAAAGTCGCTGCACGCTTCCACGGCCCGGTAGAGGCGGGCGTCTTCGCCGGGGTTCTTGCACGGCCACATCCAGTTGGCACTGAGCGACACGCTGCGCAGGCCGTCGGCCAAGGGTGCCCACACGATGTTGGTGAGGGCTTCGGCCACCGCCATGACCGAACCGGCGGCGGGGTCGGCCAAGGCCACGAGGGGCGCATGCCCTATGGAGGTGGCAATGCCGCTGCGTCCGCGGTAGTCGAGCGCCACCGCGCCGAGGTCGGCCAGCGGCAACTGTATTTCGCCCACGCATTGCTGGCGGGCTATCTTGCCCGTTACCGAGCGGTCCACCTTGTTGGTGAGCCAGTCCTTGCAGGCCACGGATTCCACTTGCAACACCTGGCGCAGGTAGTCCAGCAGCTTTTCTTCATCGACCTGCACGGCGGCAAAGTGTTCGGGCACCGTGTGGTCGGTAATGACGGTGCGTGGCGGATTGCCGAAGAAGTCGCTCAGCTGCATGTTGATAGCCTCCCCAAGCCCCTCCGAAGGAGGGGGTGTTTGAGTTAGTTCCGTTTGTATCGTTTGCAATACAGCGTCCGTGTTGGCCAGAACTTCTTCGTTGGTGAATCGAAGTACTCTGTAACCCAAACTTTCCAGTACTTCGGTACGTTGCTTGTCCGCTTCAACCATTTCAGGCTCGTTGTGGTATTGACCATCAACTTCGATTACCAATTTCTTGGGCAGGCAGACGAAGTCAACAATAAAGTCATCAATTACATGTTGCCTTCTGAACTTATCCCCAAGGTTCTTCTTTCTCAGCATTTCCCACAAGCAGCTTTCAGCCTCCGTAGAGAAACGCTTCATGTCTTTGGCATGTTCCGCCAGCAGATGATAATTGGCTTTGTTGGAGGTATGGTATCCTGGCGTAGTTTGGGAATCCCCCCTTTGGGGGGTGGGGGGGCAAGTAAACACAAACTGCATGTCGCCGGTGGTTTCGCCCACCACGTACATGGGGGCGCGTTCGCGTTCGGCCAGGCGGCGCACCCGTTCCACGTCCTGTTCGCGGAGCAGGAAGCCCATGCGTTCCTGGCTTTCGTTGCCGATGATTTCCTTCGCGCTCAGGGTGGGGTCGCCGATGGGCAGCTGCGACATGTCGATGCGCCCGCCGGTGGTTTCGACCAGCTCGGAGAGGCAGTTGAGGTGGCCGCCCGCGCCGTGGTCGTGGATGGACACGATGGGGTTGTCGTCGCTTTCGGCCAGCGTGCGGATGACGTTGGCCACGCGCTTCTGCATTTCGGGGTTGGCGCGTTGCACGGCGTTCAGTTCGATGGCATTGGCGTACTGCCCCGTGTCGACCGACGACACGGCACCGCCGCCCATGCCGATGCGGTAGTTGTCGCCGCCCATGACCACGACCTTTTCATGCGGTTCGGGCGTGCCTTTCAGCGCATCGGCTTTCTTGGCGAAGCCCACGCCGCCCGCCAGCATGATGACCTTGTCGTAGCCGTAGGTCTTGCCGTTTTCCTCGTGTTCGAAGGTGAGGAGCGAACCGCAGATGAGCGGTTGGCCGAACTTGTTGCCGAAGTCCGACGCCCCGTTCGAGGCCTTGATGAGGATTTGTTCCGGCGTCTGGTACAGCCAGGGGCGGGGCGTGGTGTGCTGTTCCCATATCCGTGCCCCCTCCATACCTCCCCCCAAGGGGGAGGCTTCGGGATTACCTTGGTTGCTCACATCCCCTCCTTGGGAGGGGCTTGGGGAGGCCGGTAGGGCAGGCCGGGGGTAGCTGGTCATGTAGACCGCCGTGCCCGCAATGGGGAGGCTGGCCTTGCCGCCGCCGAGGCGGTCGCGTATCTCGCCGCCCGTGCCAGTGGCCGCGCCGTTGAAGGGTTCGACCGTGGTGGGGAAGTTGTGCGTTTCGGCCTTGAGGGAGATGACGGACTCGATGGGTTTCGTGCGGAAGAAGTCCGACGTGTCGCCCCGGCGGGGGGCAAACTGCTCGATGACTGGGCCCGCGTTGAACGCCACGTTGTCCTTGTAGGCCGACACGAGCTTGTTGGGGTTCGTGGCCGAGGTTTTCTTGATGAGGGCGAAGAGCGATTCGGGCTTTTCCTCGCCGTCGATGACGAACTTGCCCCCGAATATCTTGTGGCGGCAGTGCTCGGAGTTCACTTGCGAGAAGCCGAACACTTCGCTGTCCGTCAGCTTGCGCCCCAGCTTTTGGCTCACGCCGTTGAGGTAGTCTATTTCCTCCCGGCTCAGGGCGAGGCCTTCCTGCTCGTTGTAGGCGGCAATGTCGTTGATGTGCAGGATGGGGTCGGGCTGCTTGTCGATGGTGAAGAGGTCTTGCCCCAGCCCGTCGTAACGGCGTTGCAGCATGGGGTCGAAGGCAGCGTCGGCGGCAGCCGGAGCGTACTCCTCAATGCGCATGATGCCCCCGATGCCCATGTTGCGCGTTATCTCGACGGCATTCGTGCTCCACGGGGTAATCATTTCGCGGCGCGGCCCTGTGAAGGTGCCTTGCAGGGAGGTTTCGGGCAGCAGTTGCGCACCGCTGAACAACCAGGTCAGTTTCTGGATGTCACCATCGGCCAGCGTGTTGGCCGACTGCACGGCATAAATGTGCCGTTCGGAAGTTTGGAAGAAATGGATCATGGGGTATGTTTTCTCTATGTTCAAAATAATCACGTTACTTTGGCGGTGCAAAGATAATATTTAAATATGGGCATTGCTCGTTTATCTTTTCATAAAAATGGTGCAAGACAGCTTTTTTTTGACGAAACCAACAAATGAAGAGAAAGAAGAAAAAAAGAACTTTGTAACGATATCACCATTCAAATAACAACATGAACAAACAAAATTTTTCCAAGTTATTTACGGCTCTTGTGTCAACCTCATTGTACACCGGCGTAATGGCACAAACTTATGAACACGTCATCATGTACGGGCAAAGCCTGTCCAACGGACACGAAGCGGGCACCTCCATCTCCGTGGAAAATGTACCCGGCTGCTACATGCTGGGCGACCAAGTGTGGATGAACTGCGGCAACACAAACCAGCTAGTGTTGAACCCACTAGTAAGCAAACCATCCGCCTGCGCTCCTAATGACGTACTAGAACCGCCAGTTATCGGATTAGCCAACCACCTGCGCATACGCAACGTACACAAACGTATCATAGCTACATCCACGGGGCAAAGTGGTACATCCATTGAGGAACTGTCAAAACACTCAAAGACTGCAACCTGGTACGGTTATTTTGAAAGTGCCCTATCGTCCGGGAGCATATCGGCAAGGAAAAACCAATTCACCGTGCATTGCCCCGCCCTGTTCATACTGCAAGGAGAGAACAACTACGGCAACACAGGCAACGGTGTAGAACCCGGTTCGTTGGCAACTTCCGACAAGAACGAATACAAAAAACTGCTTGTCCAGTTAAAAAACGACATGCAAAGCGATGTCAAGAGGATTTATAAGCAAACGGACGCCCCCGTCTTTTACACATACCAGACAGGGGCACAATGGACACGCGGCAAAGAGCTGACCATCGGCATGGCGCAGCTTGAAGCATCCAACGAATACCCCGATATCGTGTGCGCCGGGCCGGTATATCCCATGACGGACTATGGCGGACACCTGGATGCCAACGGTTACCGCTGGTACGGTGAAATGATGGCCAAAGCTTATTATCGCCACTCCATCTTGAAAGAAGGCTTCAAACCTCTGCAACCACTCGTTATATATCGCGATACGGAAGACAACACGAAGTTGACCATCCGCTTCCTCGTTCCTCAACTTCCTTTAGTGTTCGACACCAACATCGTGACAAAGCAGCCGGAATACGGCTTCCAAGTGTATAACAACGGCAACCGCGTCATGATAAAGGATTTCAAGATAGTGGGTGACTGCGTAGAAATATATGCGGGTGCTAGGCTTATCGGCGATGTGGAGGTGATATACGGCAGTCTCGACACTGGAGGACACGGTAACTTGCGAGATAGTGATGACTATGAAGCAGCTTTTCCATACATCGATGTGGATGAAAAGGACAAAAACGGCCTATACATATACCCTCGCAAGGATGACAAACCCTTGAGACCCGCCTACGAACCCAAGGACGAAAAGGGACAGGTCATCTACAACCGCCCATACCCGCTATACAACTTCTGCGTAGCTTTTTATTACAATTTGCCCCAAGGAACAAACCGTCTCGACATTCCCATGCAAGGGACATCGACATTAACCCTTCCTGCTGAAAAGGATGTGAAAGTGACTGCCAGCGAAGGATGGCTGCACATAGTCGCACCACAAGACCTCACACTGAACCATGTGGGCGTATATGACCTAGCCGGTCGCCCCATGCTACAAATCAGTTCGATCGGGAACGGACAGAAAGACTACGACCTGTCAACCTTGCCGCAAGGCTTGTACGTGGTACACATCGACACAAGCAACGGTGTCCTAAGCCAAAAGGTCATCTTACAGTAAGCAAGAGCAACAAACAAAACGCACAAAAAAGAGATGGTCGGAACACACATCCAGCCATCTCTTTTTCCATGCTTTTATCACCCAACGGTAGGAACGTTTCTTACAAAGCTACTTTAAAGGTGCGCCCATCTGCCCGCACCACATATACGCCACTCTCCAAGGATATGGTTTCAACCATTTTGTCAACCGTCAGCTTCCTTACCTCCTTACCGTCCAAAGAAAACACGGAAACCTCGCTACCTTCCGGACAATTGGTCACGCACAGCATCCCATCGTCCACGAACACGTTTGCCTGCACTTCGTCTACATCATTGATGCCGGTAGTCGGAGCCATGTATTGGAAAGGCTCGGTGAGGGTTTCATTGCCTACCGCAAAATCGCCTTCGCCCACCACATCGGCCAATTTCAGCCGGTACTGCCCGGTAGGAAGTCCGACGGGAAGTGCGACCGTCGCACTTCCATCGACAATTTCAATCCCTTCGACCACCTTTTCCTCATAATTTTCACCTACCAAATACACAGCCAACTTATCTTCAGTAAGATACCCGGAATGAAGCCAAGTCAGTTTCACCTTGGCAGCCCCTTCAACCAGTTCCTGCGTGACATTATACAGGTAGATGGGTGCTATCGAGAAATTATCAATGTACACCTTTTCACCCACAGGTACACGCCCCACGTAAAACGTCGGATTGTAATTAATACAAAGTGACGTAGCTTTCGTAATGAGGTCAAACGTTTGCATCTCCTGGGTCAGGTTAAAGTACTGGTTGGCTATCTTGTCAGCTCCGCCGGTCGATAGCATTTCCAATCCCACACCGTTTTCAGCCGAAATGGATGTACTGGCACTCATGTCAAACCAGATGCGGTACTTCACACCTGCCATGCACCACAAGTAACGGGTAAACGAGATGTCCCATGGAGCATTTCCAAAGGTATCCCCTTGTGTGTATTCCAATACGGTATTGCCACCCTGTTTCAGTAGTTGCAGCCTTTCGCCTACCCAGTTGTTTGTTTCCCCGCCATTCGTACCAGTGGAGATGTCGGTCTCGAAGCCATCCTCGTAAGCCGTCAAGTTGTTGTTGTCTTCCGTTAAGACAAAATCCTTGAACCACAAGTTTCCGACTACTCCTGCTACATACATTTCAACTTGTGCGCCATGGGGCATGACCACCCTCGCATCATCGGAATATTGGAAAGTCACCACATAATCTTTCCACTCATTGGAATCAATCGTAGCGACAGCTTTGACGGACGATATGTTGGCCCAAGAGTCGAGAGCCAACAGGTTGATTTCTATTTTTTGCCCAGCGGAAGCATCTTTCTTTGCCTTGAAAGTGAGCGTGTACCGCCCATTCACAGATGCTGTGAAGCGTTGCTGGAACTTGCCCTTCATGGCTGCGGAGGAATTGCTGTTCACTACCTTGATGACATCATCTTCTGTCTGTAGGATAAAGGTACCTTCGTCCCATTCCAAGTTCCACCCATCTAAACCTGCATTGATCGTGGTCGGATGAATCAAACAATTAATTTGCTTTTGGGCATCCAATTGGAAAATGGACAAACCCAACATCGCCATAATAAATAAATTTCCTTTCATAATGATTTTTTGCTTGTAGATTTAACAACATGAAACATGATACTTGATTAAACACATGTCACCACGGCTCATTGTCCGTCATTCGGTGTGCCGGACGGCTTGGGCAATTTCTTGCTGGTAGGGAACGGCACACCCAATACAGGGAAGCCGTTCGCATCCCACTCTATCTTTTGGGCACGCGGAGAACGAGTATCGCCCATACCGGGTGGATCGGTCTTCGTATCGCGCGCGTGGTACAGAATGTAATCTTCCGTGCCGTCGGGTGACTTGAAGAAGCTGTTGTGCCCCGTGCCGTACACCCCATTTTCGGGCGACTGGCGAAAGATGGGATTGGCCGATTTCACCCACGACTGCGGATCGAGCAGGTCGGCATCCGAACGGGCAGTAAGCAGCCCCAATGCATAATAGGGTGTCCAGCAGCCGCTGGCAGAATACACTATGTGTACATACTCCCCATTCGGACTCTTGAGCGGTTGCGGCCCCTCGTTCACATAGATGATGTAAGAGGGGTGCGAACCGTCCTCGTTGATGTAATGGCGTTCCCATTCCAACTCAGGCTTGGAGATGAGCACCCGTTCCGAGCCGAGCGTCCACGGATTGGCCATGCGGGCAATGTAAATGCATTGGGTCTCGGTGTCGATGCGCCTCGTTTGCCAACCAGACCACACCATGTACCAATCCCCTTTGTGCTCGAACAGCGAACCGTCAATCGCCCAGTTGTTGTCCGGGTCGGTGCTGATACGCCCTTTCATCACAAATTCGCCCTCAAACGGGTTTTCGCTCTTGTTCTCCAACACGTACAACTGGTGGTTGTCCGTATTGCCATCATCCGCCGCATAATACACGTACCATGCTCCATCGATGCAGTGTATCTCTGGAGCCCACAGGTGGTAAGAGTTGCTGGGGTCGGTCGGTATCCAGATAGTCTTCTGTGAAGCATGTTTCAAGTCGGTCAAGTCTTTCGTCATCCACAACACAAGGCTATCCCCCATCGTATGCATGTAGTAATAGTATCCGTCATGCCACAACGCCCAGGGATCCGGTCCTTTGGGAAGCAGGGGGTTGGTAAACGTCTGCACTGCCCCCTTGTCACTGCACGAACCACAAAGGGCTAGCACCAGACAGACAACAGCCCAAGCATGACCCTTCGACATTTTTTCTTTCATTTTTGCCATTTTCATATCCATCCTATTCTTGCGGAATACCCTCTAATTTGATTGTCTCGGAAAACAGGTAATAATTTGGTATGCCATCCAGCTCCAAAGCAATGCGGCAATAGGCATAATCCCTCGTGTTATAGGTATAAGCACCACGATAGGATATGGCACTGCCACTGATGGGGATGGATACACTTACTGTACCCGTACCATTGGTGAGCCTTGCCCTCGACTGCTTGGTGCATCGGCTGCCGCTATTTACCAACGTATTCGTTCCAATAAAGCCTCGTACGAAAGAAGGCTCAGGTATGTTTTGCTGAGAAACCGCCGGATTCTTAGTGACAGTCGCCGTCAGTACAATGTTTTTCCGTTCAACCGTTGCGCTAAAGTCGCTGATGAAATAATAAGGTATTACTTCAAAGTTGCGCAAAACATCGCTCGTAATGTTCATATGAATAGAATCGTACCCCATGCCACCCCCTAAGGAAGGAAAATCCGGCAACTCAAACGGATAAGGGTTATTATCCAACGTGAGCCAATACTCGCCAGGGAACACCAATTGGGTAAAACTGCCATCCTGATTGACATACAACGGTGTGCCTGGATCGTCTTTCCCGTATCCCTTTTGTATTAACTTGAGCAAACCTCTGCTACCAGCACCATCATACAAGAAATTTGCCCCGTTACTGGTCAACTGACCAGAAACCCGGATGGTGGGCGGTTCGTAGTTGTCATATTCGCAGGCGGTAAAAGAGAGTGCCAGCAACAAAGCAACTATCAATTGTATCTTTTTCATAAATTTCATGTTTAATTGAATGAATATTATGCCTAATGAAACATTTATCAATGATGCGGGTTCTTTTCTATCAACGTATTACCCTCGTTCATCGGATAACTTGCATAGTACATACCCAAGTCGAATTTAATCGGCAAGCCAGGATCCGTGGTAGAACCTCGGTTCTCTGCCCGAACTACGCGGTAAATCCATTTACCATGATTTTCGTTATTCGGCGCATATATACGATAAGGCCACAGGGCATAGAGGACAGCCGTTTCATTTTCGCGATCTCCATCCCACACTTCATCGGCTATGCGCCAACGCTTCAAGTCGTTATATCTATGGTCCTCGAAAGCAAGTTCCACACGACGTTCGTTCATGATACGATCGAATGTCAACTCGGCATCCGTCAATTTGAAGATTTCCCCACCGGCACGTTCGCGTATTTTGTTGATGCAATCCAATGCCAACGCCTTTGTATCCTGTCCGTCATAAGTCGCCACACCGTTTTGATTTAACAAGAATGCGGCTTCTGCTGCATTGAGTAACATTTCACCATAACGGAACACAATGTAGGGTACGGTGCTCTCTCCTTGCGTTTCACTGCCACTAGCCGAGTCAACGAACTTCCTCAGCAAAAAGCCCGTATGCGTTATATACCAATTACCTTCCAGCACTCGGAACGGGCCATCGGCTCCCGTCACTTTCATCTGCTCGTCACCTTCTCCATGAAAGGTAGTCGCAATATTGGCAACGGAACTTGCCACTTCAAACGTATAGCTTCCATCTGGTTCAAGAATAGCCAGCCCAGCCTGCAAATCGAGTGGACTGCCACGAAAAGAGGAACCCGGATATAGGATGGTGCCGGCAAGACGCGGGTCGCGACCAGCAAAAATGTCTTCCGGGTGGTCAAACACCTTATAATCCAGCGAAGATTTCGTTTCATCAAGCATTTCCACCGTTTGTTCACCATTGTACGCTTCTATGGGCTTCACCTCGTGCGTGTCCAGCAGTTCGTAGGCATTGACCAAGTTGAGCACCGGGTTGATCTGGGCACCACTTTTGTCAATGCTGGTCTGCGAACGGGGCAAAGCCCGCTGCGTAAAGTAATTCAACACATTCACACCGTCATACGCCTTATAGAATATGATTTCTTTATTAGCCGCTGTGTTGTCGGTGAATATCTTATAGTAATTATCCGACAAGTTGGCATCTCCTTGGTACAGGCTGTAGTAATTCATCTCATCCAGTTCTTTCAACGCGTCCAGGCACTGCTGCAAATAATCATTCGCTCTTTCGGCCGGTATCCCGGTAGCTCCGCTCGGCAAGTCGAGCCCTTTTTCCACATTGCGTTTATGGTTATACCCCATGCTCCCGGCATATAAGGCTGCCCTTGACTTGAGTGCCAAGGCACTGCCTTTCGTGGCCCGGCTCTTCGTAATCGTGCCGCCAGACGGTCGCACATCCAGGTCATTCTTTATCTTGTCTATTTCAGACAAAATAAAATCATACACATCCGATTCTTTGTCGCGCTTTCTCATCAACGTAGAAGGGTCATCCACATACTCCATGGTTTCTTCAATGATCGGGACACCACCCATGCGGGATACCAACGTGAAATAAACCATCGCTCGGATAAAACGCGCTTCGGCTATATAATACTTGAATTGCTCTTCAGACAGATGGTTTGCATACTGCTTCAGCGATTCGATGTGCAGGTTGACTTCACGCACAAGCGTGTAATCGTAATACGAACGGTAGTCAATGCCTACATTGCCCGATGAGGTCCAATATTGACTGTAATTCGTTGCCTCGTCCCAACGGCACAAGTCGTAACTTTCACTGTCAGTCTGAAAGTCTTGTTCATAGCGTAACCGAGAGTACAAATTAGCTACGATGCTGTTTATGCCTTGTTCAGAAGAATAGATGTCCTCAGTGGAAATAGCATTCCAATCCTTCTGATTCAGCCACCCGCTACAGGAGGGAAGTACAGCCAATACAGCTGCCAATATGATAATAATGCTATGCTTTTTCATTGTGTTCATTTCTTAAAATGATATATTGATGCCAATCAGATAAGTACGGTGCTGCGGATAGTCAAAACCATCCATGGAAGACGTTTCTGGGTCGAAGCCATAGTCGGTCAATGTATCCCAACACAGCAGGTTGCTTCCTTCGAAATAAACCCTGAACTTTTCTATGAATGCCTTCCGCGTCCATTTTTGTGGCAATGTGCACCCTACCACCAAGTTACGCAAACGAAGATAGTTCACATCCTTCGTATAAAAGTCGCTCCAACGGTTGTTGTTCGAACACCAGCTACGCGGAGCCGGATTGGTACCGGGTATCCATGCCGAAGTCGGGTCATAGATGTCTTCACGATGCCACACATCGATGGCACTGTAGTAATAACCAGTCTGGGTGCGTAGCGGGCCAGTCTTCACATTCCAGTCGGCCACGAAAGTATTCATGCAACCTCCTGCGAAATCGGCTGCGAAGTCGATGCCCTTCCATTCGAAGCCCAGATTCAAGCCGAACGAAAGCAGAGGTTGGCGGCTCTCCCCAGCACCAAGCGGCGAATCGTAATTAGCATAACCCAACGGACGATAATCATAGTCATTGATAATGCCATCCCCATTCACGTCTTTAAATATCAAGTCGCCTGGTAACAAGGTCGTGTTGTTTTCGCCATCAATATTAACTGGATAGTTGTCTATCTGTTCCTGAGTTTCAAAACGTCCTATCGTTTCCAACATCCACACGGCACCATCCTGCACGTTGCCCCAACGGTCTTTCTTCGTCCAACGGTACTGATCCCATGCATTGAAAAACTTTTCGCCATACTGCAAGCCGTTCTTCTGCCGAGCCAAGGTGGCATTGACCCCTACGAAATAAGAGAAATTGCCTACGCGGTCATTCCACCTGATGAACCCGTCCATGCCGAGCGTCATGTCCGAATTCAAATTTTGAGGCATAGTACTGAAACCCGTTTCCGAAGGATAAACAACATCGTCTGGATATGCCGGAAGTCCATTCCGTTGACGCCTGAACATATCAAATTCGGCGGTTAAACGATCGTTGAAAAAACCTAAGTCAACACCCACATTGGCCATGGATGCGGTAATCCAACTGACGCTCGTAACGGGTAAGCCTTTTGACTGGCTGCCTATCTGCATTTTATCTTCCGAACCAGACTGCGGATTGTTCGTTATGACTGCCCCGCCTTTGTTATAGTCGTAACCCGCCAGGTATGCAAATCGGCGATAGATACCTTCGTCCAACGCATCATCACCCGTACTCCCATAAGAAGCACGCAACTTCAAATTACTAAACCAAGCAGATCCACCCCAGTTTTTGAAGAAATCTTCCTCGGAAATACGCCATGCTGCTGATACGGAAGGGAAAAATCCCCACTGATTACCAGGCTGGAAACGCCATGATGCATCGTAACGCCCTGCAAAGTCAATGATGTATCGGTTGTCATACGAATAGCCTGCACGCATAATGAAACTGGCAGTGGTATAGGTAAATTTATTGTTTGATACGCTATTGTATTCGCTATCACTCAAATTGGGAATGAAATTTGTATTGGCAGGCTTTTGAGACACATTCAAGTAATCTTCATTTCGCTTGTAAAACTCGAAACCGCCTACCGCAGTTACATGATGCTTTTTTGCAAAAGTATTGTCGTAATTCAACAATAATTGTCCGTTCCATTCCCCTACATTGCTCATGTTCTTGCCCAAGTAGGTCTGCCCATCGGCAGTACGGTCGCGCACCTCGTTATAGGTATCGGTCGCATAATCGTACTCATATTCTTTCCAACCTTTTTCAAAGTCGGAGGTATAATTATTAGAAAACGCATAAGAGAACAAGGCGTTAAAACTCAATCCATTCACTGGGATGTCGTATTTCAGATTCAAGATAGGCTGTACGGTTTGTACTTTCTCAAGGTGTTCACCTGCATTATCAATCGTGAGTGCGGCCATATTGCGCTCACCATCATGCCCGGACATGGCTTGCAGATAATCAGGATTATCATTAGCGTATGGGCGGTTAATAGGAAGCAGGTTGAATATAGCCTTACGCATCAGCTGATAATCGTCATCACCCTCCAAGGCTGGATTACGCCGCGTTTCTATCTTTCCCAACAACTTAAAACCAATTTCAAAACGTTTTGTCACCTGAACGTTATAACTGGCCGTAAGATTGCTACGGTTGAAGTTGTAATCCTTGAACACGGCATCCTGATTGATATGGCCGATGGAAAAGTAGTAGGTGGCTCGGTCGGTTCCCCCGCTCACATTCGCATTGATATATTGCTGGGGCGCGGCATTATCCACAAAGTTGTCATACCAGTTGAACCCCCGATAGTCTTCGCCTGTTTCGGGGTTGTAATAACCTACTCTCCATTTTTCCAATTCCTCACGCTTCTGTGCGATGACGTTGGGGTCGGTCAATGTGCCTGCATTGACATCAGCCATGTCATTGGCATAGTTCCACTCATATGCATTGAGTAAGCGCGGGTATTTCGTCCATTGCTGCCAGCCGGTGTAAGCGTTGATGTTCACGCTCATCTTCTGGTTATGATTACCGCTTTTTGTTGTCACCAACACAACCCCATTCGAGGCCTTCACCCCATAAATGGCAGCCGCACCATCTTTCAATATGGATATATTGTCAATGTCATGCATGTCGAGATTATTGAAGGCATTCGCATCAGTCATTACGCCATCGATAACGTAAAGAGGCTCGCCCATGTTGCGGATTTGCAACGTGGCAGACGAGCCTGGCACACCCGACTTTTGCCGTGCCGTGATACCTGCGACTTTGCCGACAATGGCACCCGCCGTGGTCGTCGAAGCAGAACGGATGATGTCATCATTCTTGACCGTGCTGACCGATGCGGCCAAGTTGCCCTTACGTTGCGTGCCGTAACCTACGACCACCACCTCATCGAGCAACTGACGGTCTTCTTCCAAGACGACGTTCACGGTCGAACGGTTGCCGATGTTTATTTCCTGCGTAGTGTAGCCCACGTATGAATACAGGAGCACGGCATCATCGCCCGACACTACCAGTTTATAAGAGCCGTCCACATCGGTTATCGTCCCGTTGCTTGTGCCCTTTTCCATGATACTCACCCCAATGAGCGGCATATCCTCTTCATCGGAGACGCTACCTTCCACAGTCCGTATAGCCTGCGCAGTAACCAAACTTGGGAAACAGAGCAAGAATGCCAACACCCACGTGCCGACACCGCTCCACCCGTTCTTTTTGATACGAAAATATCGGTTCATGTCATTCTTTAGATTTATTTGTAACTTATAAAACAATTAATTTGGTTGAGAACACATTGGAAGCTCCCACGAGACTCGCCACATAATGCCCGGTTTGAAGTCTCTCAATTCCGATGTTCTGTTTCTTCCCATCGGCTTTGCTAATATGGCGAATGAGGATGTTGCGCCCTGCCACGTCGCGTATTTCAAACGTGCAGTTGTCGTCCACGTTTTCCGGAAGTTCTACTTCAAGCATATTGCTTCCCCACAACGGGTTGGGAAGGATAGAAAACGATTGGCTCTCTGTGGTTGCCAACCCGTTGTATTCTTCCGTTTCCTGTCCCCAATTAGCAGATTGCACTTGTGAGTAAATGAAATTGAGTCTCTTGCGTTCCTCCCAACTCATTTTCTCAACCTCTTCCAAATCTGGGGTGCCGAAAGCATCCTTGAAACGGAACATCGGATCCAAATGTGCGGCATAGTTCCAGTTCAAGCACGTGTACACACCGCCTTCACGCCGCAACCCATTTACAGGAAATGCCTCCATTTGCAAGCCCTTCGGCTGACCAGGCCAAATTGTTTGGTCCCAATTCATCGACTGTTTTGAGTTGTGCGCCGAAAGCCTTGCCACATGTAAATAGTGAGGATTGCCCGTTTCCATATACAGCCGATAAAATACAAATGAAGCCCATGCAAAACCCAAGTCGGAGGCAGAATGGCCAATAGCAATAAGGTGCTGCCCCACTATGCTACGATCAGCAGGGAAAAGCGTCTGGCGGTCACCCTTATCCGTTTCCACCGGTATTTCCATACAATAAACCCAGCTTTCCGTGTAAGTGGCAGCTTGCTCGGCAGCAGCCAACCATTTTGCATCCTTGGTCAAATCATACAGAGCCATAAAACCGTTCATAGCCATGAGCCCCGATTCGCTATCAATGGTCTGCGGATTGTCTATGACACACGCAACGTATGTATACCGCTGGTGAATATTACGATAACACCAATTACCAGCCTCCAATGCCGCAGTCTTGTAACGTTCATCCTCTGTAGCAATATACAGCTCCGTCAGATAGCGCACTGCACATATCGTAAGGAACTTATTCGTATTAATTGGTGGATTCTTGCCCTCCGCACTTTCTGTACGGTCTTCATAGGAAAAATACCAAGTGCCATCGCCATTCTGGTTTCTCACAAGCCAATCACCATAACCTTTACAAGCATTTATCCAAGCTGGCTTGTCTATGCCATTGCGTTTGGCAAAAGCCCAACCGGCAATAAGAGCCTCCATGCCCCCTGTATTCACGCGCAAGTTCGCCCCAAAAGGACGAAACGAACCTGTCGCTCCATTTGTACCAGGGTCGTACCAATCACGAGGAAGTCCTTGCGGATTCAAAGCATTGGCTGCCCACCAATCAAGTACCGCTTCGCCCTTTGCCTGCATATCTTCGTTCCCGGTTTCCTTACCTTCCCTATAGATGTAATATCCAGTGGCTACCTGCATCCCGACAAAGCCCATCTGATAATTATATGCCCGTGGCTGGAAAGTGTTGAGGTCTACCTCAAACGGCCAACCCGGAGCATCATAAATGCCTCCCATTTCCGTATTAGCCCCATAGTAAGTCATCAGAGTTTCTATCAGCCCGTCGTAAGCATCTTGCAAACGCACGGGGTAAATCTGCGGTGCATATAATTCGAACGCATGATTCCAAGCACCTTGCACTGCCGTAGCATAATCCAGAGTGGTAGAAAAACACATTTCCACATTATACTTGTGGCTGATCCCTTCCTGTACGGGATGAAAGCGCCTACCACATCCGCCTTTTGTATCTTCATCTGATCCCGGGAAAATGACATGCTCGTAAATCACATCATTTTCATGTTTTATTCCAACTGCGCCAAATTGGTAACCGGCATCATAAAAATGCCCCAATCCATCATTTATGACCGTATTGCATTTTGAATCTTTATGAATGAGTGTCAATGTAAAGCCGGTATCAGGCTCCCTAAACGCCACAAGCGGCAACGTGATGCGATCCTCCCGGTAATAAAAGTGCGTATCGTCCACCCCTGGAATGCCATCTGGAAGATTGCCATTGGGAGTGAAATTCCCTTTATACCACACGGCGGGAATAAAATACTCATTGTCCGTCAAACGTGTGCATTGCTCATCCACACAAAAACCAAATAATGAATTGAAATATTTATCGACCGCTTGCGGATTGGATACCTTCACGTCACGCTGCAACTCAATGACTCCATTCCCTTTTGCCATGTACACATCCGTCACAGTAAAAACAGACCCTCGCTGTGTTGTAAGAACCCCTTGGCAAGTGAGCCTATCCACAGCCAATTCATATGAAGAATACTGTCCCGAAAGTTCCCTCGTCATAACAGAAAGGTAAATGGGATTGTCCGGATTGGTCGTAGGAACGGTTCTGCCATTGTAAACGAAGGCCAATTTATAGGTGCCTCCATCTGTTTTTACCACTTGGATGCTAGCATCGCCCGAAGCCAATGTGCCCTCAACCACATCGGCCCGCATTCCTATAGTGTAAAGAGACAAAACGACCGATAATACTGCATAAATTCTGCATTGCTTCATGCGTTATTATTTATAAAGTTATACAATAAAAACTCGAACGAGCAAGGGCTTCAAGCCCATTGCCCGTTCGAGTACGATGATACTTAATTTACTAAAACTTTATGCGCCTCTCCGTTTATTTTCACGATGTAAAGCCCTTCATTCAGCACCGTGCTATTATATAAGGACGTGGCGATAGCCTGTTCGACCAAAACCCCGGCAGTAGTATAGATACTGATTTCGCTATTAGGAACTAATTCGCTGATAGCAATCATGTTCTGAGAAGAAACAATTTTGCAGGATTCCGTCTCGATAGACGGAGTGCCGCTGAAAGCTTCGACCAAAGCCAGCTGGATGCGAGAAAGGATGGGCCAGTCCTTCACTTGCTTGAACTGAATCGTGTTGCTGAACCCACCACCGTACAATTCAATTTCAAACTCCTGCGTTACGGGAGGGTTGGTTACCGTAAAGCAAGTCATGATATCCCAAGGCGCATCGTTTACATTTAGTTCCAAGGTAGCCCCTGTTTCATCAGCATAACCAACGCCATACCATACGGTCAGTGCATAATAGCCATCCTGCGATACATAAATGTCCGTAAAATCAACCGTTGAACCGCCGTTGAAATCCACGTATTCAGGATTATCCCCAAAAGGCTTGCTGCCCGTACCTATATAATCGGTACATGTGGCATAATAAGGATGATCCAAGAACCAATCCGGAGTCTGTTTTTCATCGTCCGTGTAACACTGAACGTCTTGCCCCATTGCACTGAATGCAAACAAGCCCATAAGGCTTAAACAGAAATAATACTTTTTCATGACTAATGTTTTTAATTGTTAGACAAATAATTTATTATGAATTTTAATCATGTCCGCAAATTTATCAAATAAACAGATTTATATTACTACTTCCTCCAACCAACAAATGACGTTTTTACTCCACTTCTTCCTTTTGATTAAAAAGAGCCAACTCTTGACGAAATAAAGAGCCTGATAAAATTGCCCATGAAAGAAACATACAATATCTTTACAACCCGACGAAAGAGAAAAAACATGTTAATCTGCCATAGACAAAAACATCACACGCTCATGTAATGTATTATCATAACCCATAGCAATAACAAACCATTTTTTCATTCTTTATGTCAAGCAAACGCCATCTCACATCATCGCTTTTTCTGATAATGACAATTTGTCTCACTCAAGCACAACATGCGAACTATTATTTTAGAAGCCTGAATACAGAGAACGGGTTATCGCAAAATACCGTCTTGTCCATTCTTCAGGACCAGACGGGCTTCATGTGGTTTGGGACAAAAGATGGGCTGAACAAATATGATGGCAACAAAATTACAGTATACAGACAAAATGAAAACCAACCGCGTTGTTTAGGCAACAATACCATTTGGTCATTATTGGAATTGCCAGATGGAACCATCTGGGCTGGCACAGACCGTGGCATCTACATTTATAATCCCCACACAGACGGATTCCATTTTTTCTCTAAAAAAGCAGACAACGGACATACCATTACAAACAGTGTGTTGGACATGAAACTGGATGGGAACGGCAATGTGTGGATCTCATGCCACAACCTCTACAAATACTCTACGAAGACGGAGAAACTTGAAATTGTCCTGCATATGAAAGAGGAGCTCCATGATAGCGTTTCATTCGAACCAAGAACATGGTCGATCAATATTGACAATGACAATCAAATTTGGGTCAGTCTCTTGGAGGGAGGATTAAAAAGAATCGACCCAGAAAAGCAACAAATCACATCCTACGAAATATCAAAAAAAGAATGCCAAATATCCAACACTGTCAACATCGGCAACAACCATTTGTTGATAGGCTCGTTTGACAAGCGGCTCAAAATGCTCAATAAAACGAATGGAAATGTTCAAGACTATCCCTTAGGGCATCCTTTTGAACATGCCGACTTGTTCGTCCGCACAATGAAATGCTTTTCCGACCAAAATATCTGGATCGGCACTGAGTCCGGCCTCTACATACACGACCCCATATCCCACCACACCACCCATTTATGCCACAACCTCTACGACCGCTGCTCGTTGTCCGACAATGCCATTTACTCCATGTATGAAGACCGGGAAGGGGGTATTTGGATTGGAACTTATTTTGGAGGGGTCAATTACTTCCCACTTCCATACACACACTTCCGCAAATATTATCCGATACCTGGAAAAAACTCTCTTTCGGGAGAAAGGGTCAGCGGCTTATGTCAAGACCAAGAAGGCAACATATGGATCGGCACAGAAGATGCAGGGCTAAACAAACTGGACTTGAAAACAATGCAATTTGAACACATAGCCGTCAGCAACGAGAACAAGGGGCTCAATTACCACAACGTGCACGATATCATCCTTGATGGCGAAGACCTTTGGATAGCCACATTTAGCCGAGGCATCAATGTATTCAACTTAAAAAGCAAGAAGTGGAAATATTACCAAAAAAGCGAAAAATACGGAGCATTGAAGAACAATGACATCTTTGCACTGTACAAAGACTCGTCCGATAGGATATGGGTAGGCACATCCAGTGGCCTATTCCTATATGACAAGGAGCACGACCTGTTCACCACATTCGAACAAATAAGAAACGAATTTGTATCCGACATCACAGAAGACACATCTGGACAAATTTGGATTGCAACTTATACGAATGGAGCGTATCGATACAACCCAAGAACCCAAGAAATCCAAAACTACCGCTATAACCCCGTTGACTCCACGTCTATCTGCTATCACAAAATAACTTGCCTATATGTGAGTCAAAAAGGACAACTCTGGATTGGGGGCGAATCCAATGGGATTTGCGCGTTCGATGAAAACGCCAATCACTTTGTGCGCTACGGACAATGCCTGCCCAGCGGCTCCATCTACAAAATATTAGATGACCATGAGGGGAATTTATGGATTTCAAGCAATTCAGGGTTAATACGCTTTGACCCCGACACAAGAAAAATGCAAATCTTCACACAAAGCAACGGCCTGCCAAGCAACCAGTTCAATTACAAGTCTGGTTACAAAGGCCAAGATGGAACATTATACTTCGGCAGTCTGAATGGCTTAGTATCTTTTTCCCCTGGCAATTTCAACCCAAACAAGCATATTCCTCCTGTGGTCATTACTAATTTTGAACTGCTTGAAGAAGACATCCCCCAACGCATCCACCAGTCTAACATGAAAAACATCTCGCTAAAGCACAATCAATCTTCCTTTAGCATCAACTTTGCCGCACTGAGCTATGTGGCACCTGAAATGAACCGCTACGCATACAAAATGACGGGCTTAGACGATGGCTGGCATCACTTGCTATCCCCGCAAAAGATTATCTATTCTAACCTGCCGCATGGCAAATATACATTTCAGGTCAAAGCTTGCAACAACGATGGCATATGGAACGACCACGGCGACACGCTTGGCATTGTCATCACTCCCCCAATTTGGCAAACCAAGTGGGCCTACCTCGCATATATGCTGTCTACCATCGCTATGATTACATTTATCTTGCGCTACTACACCAAACAAATAGAAAACAAGAACAGGCAACAGCAACAAGCATTCGAATTAGAGAAAGAAAAGGAAATATACAGTTCCAAGATAGAATTTTTCACCAACATAGCACACGAAGTACGCACCCCCTTAACGCTGATCAAAGGGCCGCTGGAATATATCATAAAAAACGAAATCGGGCAAGATGAACTAAAAAGCAATTTGTCTGTCATGGAAAAGAACACAGATCGGTTACTTTCACTTGTTAACCAACTGCTTGATTTTCGAAAAACCGAATCCGAGAATTTTAGCCTGACCTTCACACACGTGGATGTAGTCGAGCTATTAAACGAAACCTATAGCCGCTTCGAACCACTTGCCAGACAAAAAGGATTGATATTCGAACTATCTTCTCCCCAAGAAAGCATCTTGATAGACATTGATCGTGAAGCCATCACGAAAGTTATTAGCAACCTATTCACGAATGCCATAAAATATGCCCATAGCTGCATTTTCGTGGACTTGCGGTTAAATGATAAAAATTGTCAAATCAAAGTCAGCAACGACGGAGAACGCATTTCCGAGGAGATAAAAGAAAAGATTTTCGAACCGTTCTTCCAAGGCGAGAACAAGCAAAACGAAATAAAATCCGGCTCTGGGATTGGTTTGGCTCTGGTAAGAGCTTTAGTCGAATTGCATGAAGGATGCGTTTTCCTTGACACCAACGACCCAACATTCACCTCCTTTGTTGTCACATTGCCAAAAGAGCAAAAACGTGTGTTCGAACTCGCAGAAACCCCAACTGGGCTGCTCCCAATCATAACAAGCCCAAACCACACGAAAAGGCACTTCAAAAAAGAACCTTACAACTTATTGCTAGTGGACGACAACGATGACATGCTCCAATTCTTATCCGAAAAATTGAGCAAACAGTATGTGGTGTTCCAAGCACGGAACGGAATGGAAGCATTGAAAATACTCGCACAAGAAGTCATCAACCTAATCATCAGCGATATCATTATGCCACAAATGGATGGATTTGAATTGTGCGCAACGATAAAAAATAACGCAGAATTCAGCCACATTCCCGTTATCCTCCTCACCGCCAAAACGAACGTCCAAAGCAAGGTTACCGGGTTGGAATCAGGTGCAGATGCTTACATTGAAAAGCCATTCTCTTTGGAACATCTCGTGGCACAGATATCCAACCTGCTAAACAACAGACGCAAGATAAGAGAAGCATTTGCTAATTCGCCTCTTGTACACACCGGCTCCATCGCTCTAACTAAATCGGATGAACAATTTTTAAATAAACTGACAGAAATGGTGCAAATGAACATCTCCAATGCCGATTTTAATTTCAACATTGACCATTTAGCAGAAGAGTTCTGTATGAGCCGATCCAGTTTCTTGCGTAAAATAAAAGGAATAACGGGCGTAACTCCCAACGACTTTATCAGATTAATCCGGTTGAAAAAAGCCGCCGAAATTCTGCAGGAAGGAGAATACAAGGTAAACGAAGTGTGCTATTTGGTAGGCTTCTCGTCCACCTCGTATTTCACAAAAGCATTCCAAAAGCAATTCGGCATTTTACCACGCGATTTCGTGAAAAAACTCCGGGGAGAAGAATGAGTAGCTTATTCAGAACCTCAACGCCACCTTCACCCCGACCTGCTGGGTGATGGTGTGGCCGTGATAGGTGAAGTAGTCGCCCCAAGGGTCTATGTCGCGCAGGTCGCCCGACAGGCCTTGCAGGCCGCCGTAAACGCCCGCATAAAAAGCCGTGCGGGAAGAAAACCGGCGGGCCACCCCCACCGACAGCCGCAGCAGCATCCCCCCGCTCATGTCGGGGTGGAAGCTGAAGGCATATCCGGCATCCAGTTCCACGTAAGGGGCTGTGACGTGCCGCCCGATGGTGCTGTGCAGACGGGCGAACAACGGCAGGAGGTTGATGGCACCCTCGCCCGACTTGTTGGCCGCGCACAGGTTGTAGCCGATGCCCACGCCCGCGAACGTGCCCGCCCAGGCCACGTCGCGCACACCGAGCACCCAGGCCGCCTGCACGGCAGGCACCCATCCGTAGCTGTTGCGCGAGAAGGACGTGCCGCCACCCACTTCGATCATCATGCCGAACTGCCCGCCGGGGGATGCCTCCACCACGGGCAAAGCATCCGACCTATCGATGGCCGTGAAGGCATCCGACTCCATCGCGGCAATCTCTTCCCGGCGTATCTGCATCCGGCTGCCGTCGGCCAGGCGCAACATCACCACCCGTTCATTCTCCGCCAGCACCTCGCCCTGATACGTTTCGCCCGTTTCCAACGTTATTTTCATCCCCTTCGCCTCCTCCGGAGCAGGAGAGGCCAGGCTCACCGACTGCACATCGCCTGCGGGAAACTGGTAGCGGCTGCCGTCTTCCGCCTGCAACACCACCACCTGCCCGTTGCGGAACACCACACGGCCCGTGAGCACCTCGCCCGTGCGCAAACGCACCGAGTCGACCTCCTGCCCCCATACGGACAGGAAACTTACCAAACACCATATGATGAATACCGGGAAACGCATCCTAACAGACACTTAATCGTTTGCCGCCGTGCTATCCCGCCACCTCTTCCCGCAGGGCAGCGAGGAACTCGTCGGCCTCGGCCACCGTGAGGCACAGCGGCGGCAGCAGGCGGATGGTGTTCGCACCGCTCACGCCGGTGAAGACGTGCCTGTCGAACAACAGGCGGCTGCGCAATTCCTTGACGGGCTCTTCAAATTCCAGCCCTATCATCAGCCCTTGCCCGCGCACCTCCTTGATTTGCGGGATTTTCCTCAGCTCTTCCAGCAGATAGCCGCCCACCTTGGCGGCATTGTCCACCAGGTGTTCCTCCTCGATGACATCAAGCACGGCCAAGGAGGCGGCACAGGCCAGGTGGTTGCCCCCGAAGGTGGTGCCCAACATGCCATACACCGGCTTGAACATGGGGCTGATGAGCACGCCCCCCACCGGGAAACCATTGCCCATGCCCTTGGCCACGGTGATGAGGTCGGGGCGGATGCCGGCGTACTGGTGGGCGAAGAACCGCCCGCTGCGCCCGTAGCCGGACTGGATTTCATCGAGTATCAGCACCGTGCCCGTCTGCTTGCAGGCCTCTGACAGCTGTTGCAGGAAGTCGGGGCGCGGCACCCGGATGCCCCCGATGCCCTGTATGCCCTCGATGACGGCGGCACACACGTCGCCGGGGCGCAAGGCTTCGCGCACCGCGTCAATGTCGTTCAAGGGCAGGAACTGCACTTCGAATCCCTCGTTGAGCGGAGCGACTATCTTCGGATTGTCCGTCACCCGCACGGCGGCCGAAGTGCGCCCGTGGAAGCTCTTGCCGAAGGCCACCACCTTGCGCCGCCCGGTGTGGAACGAAGCCAGCTTCAAGGCATTCTCGTTGGCCTCCGCCCCCGAATTAATCATGAAAAACGAATAGTCTTCGTAACCCGACAAGGCACCCAACCGCCCGGCCACCTCGGCCTGCAAACGGTTCACCACCGAGTTGGAATAAAAGCCCAACTGTTCCACCTGCCGCTCCAGCCCCTGCACGTAGCGGGGATGCGTGTGGCCGATGGAGATGACGGCATGGCCGCCATAAAAGTCCAAGTACTCCGTGCCGTGGGTGTCGTACACCCGGCAACCCTTCCCCCGCACAATCTCCACATCGAACAGGGGATACACATCAAAGAGGTTCATATGCAATTGATAATTTAGTTACAAGCTACAAGCTACGAGCTACAAGTCAGCTACGAGCTACGAGCTACGAGCTACGAGCTACAAGCTACGAGTCAGTTACGAGCTACAAGTCGTACCATCTGAGACTTCTGCGGAAATCCGCGTAATCTGCGGGCATCTAATCGCAGAAACGTTTCCGCGATTAAGCGATTAAGCGATTATGCGCTTCCGCGCCCTCGTAGCTTGTAACCCGTAACTCGTAGCTCGTAGCTAATTATAATACTCCTCGTCCAGCGCTTCGACCACGTTGATGATGTAGTCGCCCATCTTTTCGCACTCGTTAATCATATCCATGTAGGTGACGCTGGCCTGGTAGCCGTATTTCTGTTCCTTCACGTCGTTCAGGTTCTGCATCTTGAGCTGGTTGCGGAAGTTGTTGATTTCGTTCTCGATGTTTTCCGAGCGGTTGAACTCGTCCGAATGCGGTTCCTGCTGTTCGGCCATGAGCTGCTTCTTCATCGAGGCCAAGGCTTCCTCCATGAGGTTGAACATCAGCTGCACGTTGTCGTCCATCTCCTTCGTGTAGCCCGCCTTGTCATCGCGCTTGCGCATGATGGTGCGTGCCAGGTTGAAGCAGCTGTCGCCCACGCTTTCTATTTCGGACACCACGCGCAGCATGGCTTGCAGGCGGTGCTTGCCGTTCTCGCTCAGGCGTCCTTCGGCCACCTTGGTGAGGTATCCGGCTATTTCCACCTCCATGCGATCGCTGATGTTCTCATACTTCTCAATGCGGCTGAACAGCTTCACGAACTCGTTCTCGTTCGTCTCCCTGTACAAGTCGCGCACCAGGTGGAACATGCGTTCCGTGCGTTCGCTGTACACCACGATTTCCTTGCGTGCCTGAAGCAGCGACAGTTCCGAAGTGGAGAGCATCCCCGTGGAGATGTATTTCAATTGGAATTCCTCGTCCGACTCCTTCTGCGGGATGAGGACGGACACCGTGCGGGCGATGGTCTTCACGAACCATACCATGACGCACGTATTGATGATGTTGAACATGGTATGGAAGAGCGACAGCCCGTATGACGTGGCCAGCTGGTATTGCAGGAACTGGTCCTTCAGGGCCAGCTGGTCCGGCGTCAGCCCCTCGCCGGTGGGAGCCGATATGGCACTCAGCGTGGCCGGGTCGAGCGACGAGGTGAACGCCGTGAGCTGGTTGGGGTCGCCCGGGCCGATGGTTTCCACCAGGTGCGATATCAATCCCGTGAAAGGATAGAACACCACCAGCATCCAGATGACGCCGAACACGTTGAACACCAGGTGCGACAACGCCGCCCGTTTGGCCGAGATGTTCGCCGGGATGGCCGCAATGTTGGCCGTGATGGTGGTGCCGATGTTCTCGCCCAGCACCATGGCCGCCCCCAGTTCGAACGGTATCCAGCCCTTGGCACACATCACCAGCGTGATGGCCATCGTGGCACTCGACGACTGCACGATGACCGTCATCAGCGTGCCCACGCCCAGGAAAATAAGCACCGACCCGAAGCCCAGGTCCGTGTAGCGCGACAGGAAGGCCAGCATGTCTGGGTTGCTCTGCAAGTCGGGCATGGAGTTCTTCAGCCAGTCCAGCCCGATAAACAAAAGCGCAAACCCCATGATGAACTCACCCAGAGATTTGCGCTTGCTCTTGCTCGAAAAGATAAACGGTATGGCCACCGCCATGAGGGGCACGGAGAAATCGACGATGCTCACCGAAAAGCCCAGCAGCGAGATGAGCCACGCCGTGACCGTGGTCCCGATGTTGGCCCCCATGATGACCGTGATGGACTGCACCAGCGTGAGCAGCCCCGCGTTGACGAAGCTCACCACCATCACCGTGGTGGCACTCGACGACTGGATGAGTGCCGTGATGAGCAGCCCCGTGAGCACGCCCGTCACCCGGTTCTTGGTCATGGCCGTGAGGATGGAACGCAAGCGGTTGCCCGCCATCTTCTGCAGCCCTTCGCTCATAATCTTCATCCCGTACAGGAACAGACCCAGCGAGCCGACAAGGGCAAGGAAATCAAAGAATGTATAGTTCATTGCATGAAAGGATTATAAATTCGGTGCAAAGATAAGTAAAATAAAATTTCAAAATCCAAATTTCAGATTGTTTCCCGCTGATTTCGCAGATTGGCACAGACCGCAGATTCTGTACGACCCTGTTTGCTGTATTTCCCTGTTTTTTCGGCGGGCACGTTGCGGAGGGTGCATCTCCATCCGTGGTTATCCGTCAAACCCATGTCCGTTCTTATTTGGACATGCCTTGACGAATCCTGCTACAGGAGAATGACGGATATTTTTTATGTAATATTAACACATGCCAGTATCCATGTTTGCAAATGTCATCTTTTTCATGTAACTTTGCTTATGCAAAGCCATAAGCGAAGTGTACTCCCGCACAACAGCTACTCACCTGCCTTTATCATCACGCCACCCCCCCCTCTCCCTTATAAACAGCGGGCATGACCCTTTTGCCCAAAGGAGTATGAATCCTTTGCCTAAAGGGGTCGTACCCTTTTGCCCAAAGGGGTCGTACCCTTTTGCCCAAAGGGGTATGAACCTTTTGCCTAAAGGGGTCGTACCCTTTTGCCTAAAGGGGTCGTACCCTTTTGCCCAAAGGGGTCGTACCCTTTTGCCCAAAGGGGTACGAACCTTTGTACTATCCATATATATGGGATAATAATCAACGCATTAAGGTCAATCCATATCCAACCGGGCATCCCCTGCCGAAAAGGCCATCCGCCCTTGCAAGTATCATGCCAAAGAAAAGGTGCGAAAGGGAGGATGGTTAAATATATTTAAACACATCCCGCCTCTCCTTCGGTAGGGCGTTGCCCCGTACTGAATCGGTCAACATCCCAATAGTTTCCTGCGCAGTTTTCTGTGGTTACCTCCGCCCCGCCGCCCTGCTGCAGAGGCACGGCATGCCGCGCCTGAAAATTCAACCGCAAAGCTAAAAATAGATTAAAGAAATTTTTCCGCAATCCAACTTATTGCTATCTTTGTGCGTCATTCAAGACTCGGATTTTATTTTGTCAAACTCTTAAATAAAAAGATTATGTCAAAAGTAACAGTAGTTGGTGCCGGCAACGTAGGTGCCACGTGTGCAAACGTACTTGCATTCAAGGAAGTGGCCGATGAAGTGGTCATGCTCGACGTGAAAGAAGGCGTGTCCGAAGGCAAAGCCCTCGACATGTTCCAGACGGCTGCCTTGCTCGGTTTCGACTCGCGCCTGGTGGGCTGCACGAACGATTATGCCCAGACGGCCAACTCGGACGTGGTGGTTATCACCTCGGGCATTCCCCGCAAGCCGGGCATGACGCGCGAAGAACTCATCGGCGTGAACGCCGGTATCGTGAAAAGCGTGGCGGAAAACGTGCTGAAATACTCGCCCAACGCCATCCTGCTCATCATCAGCAACCCGATGGACACCATGACCTACCTGGCACTGAAAGCCACGGGGCTTCCGAAGAACCGCGTGTTCGGCATGGGCGGCGCCCTGGACAGCTCGCGCTTCAAATGCTACCTGAGCAAGGCGTTGAACGCCAACCCGAACGAAGTGGAAGGCATCGTCATCGGCGGCCACGGCGACACCACCATGATACCCCTCACCCGCTACGCCACCTACAAAGGCCGTCCGGTAGCCGACCTGATGGACAAAGAAACGCTCGACAAAGTGGTGGCCGACACCATGGTGGGCGGTGCCACGCTGACGAAGCTGCTCGGCACCTCGGCCTGGTACGCACCCGGTGCGGCGGCTGCCTACGTGGTGGAATCCATCATCCACGACCAAAAGAAGATCATCCCCTCGTGCACCTACCTCGAAGGCGAATACGGCGAAAGCGACCTCTGCATCGGCGTGCCTGCCGTTATCGGCAAAAACGGCGTGGAAGCCATCGTGGACTACAAGCTGAACGATGAAGAAAAAGCCCTCTTCGCCAAGAGCGCGGCTGCCGTTCACAAAACCAACAGCGTGCTGAAGGAACTCAACGTGCTGTAAACGGAAAGGGACAAGCGACGTTCCTGCCCCCTCCACACGGAAAGGGGACAGGGATAAAAACAGGTTTGCCCCGTTTCCTTTCGTCTGCACGGACACCCAAACGGCCAGGCATCTCCCACTCCCTCCGGGGGGACGGAATGCCTGGCCGTTTTGACATTTCCCGAAATAGCATTACCTTTGTACTCGTTACAAAATTGACAAACAGCCCGCTATGGAACAACCAACACTTTCCCACACGCATCAATACCTGCTGGGGTTCGACATCAAGCCGTCGGTGCAGCGCACGGCCGTGATGAACTACCTGCTCTCCCACATGACGCACCCCACGGTGGACGACATCTACACGGCTCTGAGCCCGACCATGCCCACCCTGTCGAAAACAACCGTGTACAACACGCTGAACCTCTTCCTGGAAAAAGGCGCGGTGCGCATGCTCACCATCGATGAGCGCAACGCCCGCTACGATGCCGACATATCGCACCACGCCCACCTGCGCTGCCGGATGTGCGACCGGGTGTACGACCTGCGCGACGTGCAACCCGCCCTGTTCTCCCTGCCCCGCGTAGAGGGCTTCGACATCGAAGCCGCCGAAATATCCTACGTGGGCATATGCCCGGAATGCAAGACGGGAAAGAAAGGGTGAAAGGAGAAAGGGAAAAATTCAAGGCCAACGGCCTTCCGGCTTTCAGCATAGGGCAACGCCCTATGGCAAGGGGCAAGGAGAAGACCATCCTCCAAGCGGCACACACAGCCTTCCGGCTCAAGCAAAAGACATCCTCCATCACCAACAAGTTTCCATCCAACTTATGAATGCTTCCATTTCATGCTTCTCGCCCACAGGTGGCGGGGAAAAGGTGGCACAAGCCATCCGGCGCGGGCTGGAGGGGTGCGCCCCTTGCAGCGATGTGGAGCCCCGCATCTTCGCGGTTCCCGTCTATGGCGGACACATGCCAGCCCTGGCAAAAAAACGTTTCGACCTGGTGCGTGCCACGGCCGACGGCCAACCGGCCATCCTGGTGGCCGTGTATGGCAACCGCGCCTTCGAGCATGCGCTGACCGACCTGGAAACATTCGTGCGGGAACGCGGCTTCCGCCCCGTTGCCGCAGCAGCGTTCGTGTGCGAACACTCCTACAGCACCCCCGACACCCCGATAGCCGCCGGACGACCCGATGCCGACGACCTGCAAGCCGCCGAGCAGTTCGGCAGGCTCGTCGGGCAGAAAATCCTTGCAGGCGACCCCGCATCCGTCCGCGCCACCGACTTGCAGGACGAGCCTTCGCCCGAAGCCTCCGTCAAACGGTTTGCCGCCTTCGTGCGCGAGTTTTCCGCCCGGCAAGCCGCCTCGCCCCGGCCATTCGTGCCCGAATACCGGGCAGACCTGTGCAGCGGATGCGGAACCTGCATCGCGGCCTGCCCCGCCGAAGCCATCGGGAGCGATTACGCCATCGACCCCGCCCGGTGCATCGCCTGCTGTGCCTGCGTGAAAGCGTGCCCCGCCCAGGCACGCCGCTTCCTGTCGCCCTTCGCCCGCCCCCTGGCGGAAAACTTCTCCTTACGCAAATCGCCCCGCTGGGTGGTGTAACAACAAATGATCATGTGGAAATATTACGCTTTACTGTCGGCATTCTTCGCCGCGCTGACCGCCATCTTCGCCAAAGTAGGCGTGAAAGACATCAATTCGGACCTGGCCACCGCCATACGCACCACGGTGATACTCTTCATCACGTGGGGCATCGTGCTGTTTGGCTCACACGTGCACGAGATAAAGGAGATACCACGCCACGCCTGGCTGTTCCTCATCCTGAGCGGGGCAGCCACGGGGCTGTCGTGGCTGTTCTACTTCAAGGCGTTGCAAACGGGCGACGTGTCGCGCGTGGCACCCATCGACAAGCTGAGCGTGGTCATCACCATCTGCCTCTCCTTCCTGTTCCTGAAGGAGCCCGTCACCTGGCGGGTAGTGCTCGGAGCATTGCTCATCACCTGCGGCAGCATCGTCATGCTGGTAAAGTGAAGCCCGCACCCGGGAACTCCGCACGTGCGGAACTGTTTTTCCGTGCCTGCGGAAATTCATTTGCGTGCCTACGGAAATTTCACCGCGTAGTAACGACAGGGGCAAGAGGTAAGAGGCAAGAGGTAAAACCCAAGGCCAACGGCCTTGCGGCGTTCAGCATAGGGCAATGCCCTATGAACAGAGGCAAGAGGTGAGGAATAAGAGGCAAGAAACCATCCGCGCCCATCTGCGAAATCTGCGGGAAACAATCCATCCAAATCCGTATCTCTGTGTTCCAATTTTCACTATATTTGCAACGTGGCGTCATGCCATACCATTAAAGCATCAACACCATGTGCGATTTAGGAATTATCGGCGGTGGCCCGGCCGGATACACGGCGGCGGAACATGCTGCGAAACTGGGCCTGACAGTCTATCTGTTCGAACGAAACGAAGTGGGCGGGGTGTGCCTCAACGAGGGCTGCATCCCCACCAAAACCCTGCTGTACGGTGCCAAGCTGTACGACCATGCGCTCCATGCCGCCAAATACGGCGTGGCGGCGGAGGGCGTGGCGGCGGATTACGGCAAGATGGCCACCCGCAAAAACAAGGTGGTGCGCAAGCTGGTGGCCGGGGTGCGCGCCCGGCTGAACCACCGCAACATCACCTTGGTGAAAGGCGATGCGTGCATCGCGGGGCGCGATGACAAGGACATCGCGGTGGAATGCGGCGGCACGCGCTACCTCATGCGCAACCTGCTGGTGTGCACCGGCTCGCACAACGCCGTCCCCCCCATCCCCGGCATCGATGGCGAGCGCGTGTGGAGCAGCCGCGAGGCACTGGCCGCCAAAGAACGCCCGGCCAGCGTGGCCATCATCGGCGGCGGGGTCATCGGCATGGAGTTCGCATCCTTATATAATATGTTGGGAACCGAAGTCGCCGTCATCGAGATGCAAGACGAGATATTGCCCCAGATGGACCGCGAGGTGGGCCGCCTGCTGCGCGAGGAACTGGCCAGGCGGGGCGTGACCTTCCACCTGCAAAGCCGGGTGCTGGAAGTGCGGGACGACGAGGTGCTCTTCGAACAGGAAGGCGAAACGCACACCGTCCGTGCCGAGCGGATATTGCTCAGCGTGGGGCGGCGGCCCAGCACGCAAGGCTTCGGACTGGAGACGCTCCAACTCGACATGACACCGGGCGGGGGCATCGCCGTGAACGAGCACATGCGCACCTCCGACCCCAACGTGTACGCCGCAGGCGACGTGACGGGGCATTCCATGCTGGCACACACGGCGGTGCGCGAGGCGGAAGTGGCCGTGAACATCATCCGCGGCGAATACGACTCCATGAGCTACCGCGCCATCCCGGGCGTGGTGTACACCAACCCCGAAGTGGCCGGCGTGGGCGAGACGGAAGAAAGCCTCGCCGCCCAAGGCACGAAATACCAGGCCCTGCGCCTGCCCATGACCTACTCCGGACGGTTCGTGGCCGAGAACGAGGGCGCGACCGGCCTGTGCAAGATACTGGTGGGCGAGGACGACAAAATCCTCGGCGTGCACCTGCTGGGCAACTACTCGTCGGAAATCATCACCACGGCCACCCTCGCGGTGGAACAGGAACTGACCGTGGAAAAATGGCAACGCTGCGTGTTCCCCCACCCCTCCGTGAGCGAGATATTGAAGGAAACCCTGGGGGTGTTCGAGGACCAGGATCTATGAACCGCCGCCTGAAAAGTTTCGTGTACGCCTTCCGGGGCATCGGGAAGGCCGTGGCCACGCAGCCCAACATGCGCATCCACCTGGTGGTGGCGGCTGGCGTGACGGCGGCGGGATTCCTGTTCGGGATAAGCGCGGTGGAATGGGTGCTTTGCGTGCTGTGCTTCGCGCTGGTCATGGGGGCGGAGCTGTTCAACTCCGCCGTGGAGAGCGTGGTGGACCTCGCCTCGCCCGGCTACCACAAGCTGGCCGCCGATGCCAAGGACATGGCCGCCGGAGCCGTGCTCGTGTGCGCCATCTTCTCCGTAGCCATCGGCCTGATTATCTTCCTGCCGAAGGCCATCAACTGGGTAGAGGCGTTAATCACTAACCGTTAACCACTAACCGTTGCTAAAAGATTTGTTCCATCTGATGTACCCCGAGCTGTGCGCGGTGTGCGGGGAAGCGTTGGTCAGGCAGGAGCAACACATCTGCATGGCATGCCTGAACGCATTCCCGCAAACCGGCTTCCACACCTGGCCGGGCAACGAGGTGGAACGCCGCTTCTGGGGAAAAGTGCCGGTGGAAAGGGGCATCGCGTTCTTTTATTATGACAAGGAGTCGGCCTTGCAACAGGCCATCTTCCAATTGAAATACCGGGGCGAGAAGGAACTGGGCACGGTGCTGGGCCGGTATGCCGGAACGGCATTGGCCGAGGCGGGGGTGTATGATGCGGTAGATGTCATCGTGCCCGTGCCGCTCCATCCGAAAAAACGGGCCAAGCGCGGATACAACCAAAGCGAATGGATAGCCCGCGGCCTGGCGGAAAAGATAAACAAGCCGATGGATACGGAGCATTTGGCGCATCAGACAGAGAATGCATCGCAGACGCACAAGTCGCTGTTCGACCGCTATCTGAACATGCAGGGCGTGTTTGCCTTGACCGACCCGCTGGCGTTTGCCCACAAGCACGTGCTGCTGGTGGACGATGTCATCACCACCGGCTCCACCCTGGAGGCATGCATACAAGCCCTGCTCCACTCGCCCGGCGTGAAGGTAAGCGTATTCGCCCTGGCCATGGCGCATTAGGCATCCCCCAACCCTCCAAATGAGAGGGACTTTTTAGCACGCATACACCTTGGCGGAAGGGTCCGCCTTGGCCGATGAGCCGGGAAACCGAGTGAAGCGGGCGGCAGAAAGCCTTGCTGTCCGAAGCCGAAGCGAAGCGGAGGCAAGTTCAAGGATTTCAGCCCGTGAAACGATGTGTTTCCCGAGCGAAGCGGGCACAGCGGCGGCGTTCTTTGCTTACTTTCTTTCGCTGGAGAAAGAAAGTAAGTCCGGGGCAAGGGGGCGGATAGCCCCCGGCAAGGACAAAAGTATAATTCGCAACCATAAACATATGAACAAAACGTTTTTAAAGACAAGCATGATGATGGCATTAGCCGCAGCGACCGCCTCATGCGGCGGCGACAAGCAAGCCGATACCCCGGTCATCGGCAAGCAACAAGTGACAGTGGACAACGGCCTGATGACCCCCGAGGCCCTGTGGGCGTTCGGGCGCATCGGCACGGTGAGCGTGTCGCCCGACGGGCAGCGCGTGGCCTACACCGTGAGCTACTACAGCATCGCCGAGAACAAGGGCAACTCCGAAATCTTCGTGATGAACGCCGACGGCAGCGGCAAGCGGCAGCTCACCCGCTCGGCCTTCCAGGAAGCCGCGCCCCGCTGGATGAACGACAGCCAGCGCATCGCCTACCTGAGCAACGAAAGCGGCTCCATGCAGGCCTGGATGATGAACGCCGACGGCAGCGGCAAACGCCAGCTCACCGACCGCGAAGGCGGCATCGCCGACTTCGCCTTCTCGCCCGACGAGACACGCATGCTCTTCATCGCCAACGTGCCCTACGGACAACGCGTGGCCGACCTCCATCCCGACCTGCCCAAGGCCACGGGGCGTGTCATCGACGACCTCATGTACCGCCACTGGGACGAATGGAGCGAGACGGTGCCCCACCCCTTCGTGGCCGACTTCAGCCTGCAAAACGGCCTTTCCAACGAAAAAGACCTGCTCGAAGGCGAACCCTACGAAAGCCCCGTAAAGCCCTTTGGCGGCATCGAGCAAGTGGCCTGGAGCCGCGACGGCCGCTCCATCGCCTACACCTGCAAGAAGATGACCGGCACGGCCTACGCCCTTTCCACCAACACGGACATTTATTTATATACGCTGGAAACGGGCGACACCCGCAACCTCACCGAACCGAACAAGGGCTATGACATGAACCCCGCCTTCTCGCCCGACGGACGCTGGATGGCCTGGGAAAGCATGGAACGCGACGGCTACGAGTCGGACAAGAACCGGCTCATGCTGCTCGACCTGGCCACCGGCACGCGCCGCGACCTCTCCGCCCGCTTCCCCGAAAGCGTACACGGACCCGTCTGGTCGCCCGACGGCCGGTCGCTCTACTTCACCGCCTGCGTCCAAGCCCGCACCCACATCTACCAGGTAGACGTAGCCACGGGCGACGTGCGCCAAATCACCACGGGCGACTACGACTACCTCTCCGCCGCGCCCGCCGCCGGTGGCCGCCTCATCGCCGCCCGCCAGTCCATGAGCGCACCCACCGAAATCTACTCCGTCGACCCGCAAAGCGGCGAAGCCACCGAGCTCTCGTTTGAAAACCAAGACCTCATGGCGCAGTTGCAGATGGGGCGCGTGGAAGAACGCTGGATACCCACCACCGACGGCAAGCAGATGCTCACCTGGGTGGTCTACCCGCCCCACTTCGACCCCGCCAAGAAGTACCCCGCCCTGCTCTATTGCCAAGGCGGGCCGCAAAGCCCCGTCAGCCAGTTCTGGTCATACCGGTGGAACATCCAAATCATGGCCGCCAACGGCTACATCGTGGTAATGCCCAACCGGCGCGGCGTGCCCGGCTTCGGGCAGGAATGGCTCGAACAAATCAGCGGCGACTACGGCGGGCAGAACATGCGCGACTACCTCGCCGCCATCGATGCCGTGGCAGCCGAGCCTTACGTGGACCGCGACCATCTGGGCTGCGTGGGAGCCAGCTACGGCGGCTACTCCGTCTACTGGCTGGCCGGACACCACGACAAACGGTTCAAGGCCTTCATCGCCCACAACGGCATGTTCAACTTCCACCAGAAGTACCTCACCACCGAGGAAACCTTCTTTGCCAACTGGGACCTCGGCGGCCCGTATTGGGACAAGGACAACGCCACCGCGCAACGCTCCTTCGCCAACTCGCCCCACTGGTTCGTCGACCGCTGGGACACGCCCATCCTCGTCATCGTGGGCGAACGCGACTACCGCATCCCCTACACGCAAGGGCTGGCCGCCTTCTCCGCCGCCCGCCTGCAAGGCATCCCCGCCCAGCTGCTCGTGTACCCGGACGAATGCCACTGGGTGCAGCAACCGCAGAACGCCGTGCTGTGGCAGCGCACCTTCTTCGCCTGGCTCGACCGCTGGCTGAAGGACGGGGAACGCGAATGACGTTGGGAGGATGTAATCATACCATCCGTCCCCGTCTGAAGGGATTATGAAAAAAGAGCCGTATTCACCGATGAATACGGCTCTTTTTTTTTGCCTCCGCTTCCGACACGTCCTCCCATTCCTCCCGTTGGGAAGGCTCGGGGAAGCTCATCCGTTTTCCAAAACGTGAGCAGATGTTTTCCTAATCGTGAGCACAACTTCTACTGCCCACAAACAGGAAAACATCCCATGGGAAAATGGAAAACACAAGCAGGCGGGACGGCATTTCCTTCCTTTCCCTTGTTTTTCAAAATAACCTTCGTATATTTGTCCCAATCAATCCCATACTATAATATATGAAAAAGAACCTCCTTTCCCTCCTGCTCTCGCTCCTGTGCCTGACCGCCATGCAGGCACAAGACCTCCAGGCACGCCAGCCTGCGCCAGAACAAACATCCACGCATCCAAGCATGCATGGGAACCTTTCGCCCGACATGCGCTACAGGGATTACAAGAGGTTGTACAATCCGAAAGACTACGTCCGGATGCCGGGCGACCGCCACAGCCCTGCCGTAAGCGGCGTGTGTTCCTGGCTCATCCCCGGCCTCGGGCAGATGATATGCGGCGAAGTGGAACGCGGCTTCGGTTACCTCGGCGGAGCGGTAGCCTGCGGTGCGGCCGTGGGTACGGGCTACGGATTGCTTTTCGCAGGCATAGTGAAAGCTACCACTTCCGAAGGCTCTTCGGGCAAGGGCGCACTGACAGGCGGCACTCTCCTGATAATAGGAGGCGCGGCGGGACTGCTGGCGGTGGACATCTGCGCCATCGTGGACGGCGCACGGGTGGCCAAGATAAAAAACATGTACGAACGGGACATGCGCCGGCAAGTCTCCACCCTCGACATGCGGCTACAACCCTATGTATCCACTTTCAACACCGCCACGAGCAACACCCCCGTGGCAGGTTTCTCATTGGCAGTGAACTTCTAACCACAAATAAGATTATGAAACGAACCCTCCTCTCCCTCTTGCTCCCGCTCCTGTGCATGGCCGCCATGCAGGCGCAGGACCTCATCACATTGCGCGACGGTACCGACATCGAGGCCAAGGTGCTGCAAGTGAGCCCGGACGAAATCAAGTACAAACGCACCGACAATCCCGACGGACCGGAATTCTTCCTGCCCACCGCCGACGTGCTGCTCATCCGCTACGCCAACGGTGCCAACCAGGTGTTCGACCAGGCACGCAAGCCCGCCACCGAGACATCCCCGCTCTATGACATCTACGCCAACGTGGATTATGGCACAACCGACTTGGTGACCCCCGGCATGCGTTACCGCGAATACCAAAACCTGTACCGCCCGTCCTCGTACATCCGCCTGCCCGTCGACCCCTACAGCCCCGCCCTCAGCGGCGTGTGCTCATGGCTCATCCCGGGGCTGGGGCAGATGCTGTGCGACGAGGTGGGACGCGGCTTCGGCTACCTCGGCGGCGCGTTCGGTTGCTCCGTGCTCACGGTCATCGGGGCTGCCATCATGTACGACAACCCGGACGCAGGAGCAACCTTGGCGGTTTGCGGCAGCTTGGGCATGCTGACCATCGACATCTGCGCCATCGTGGACGGCGTGCGGGTGGCCAAGGTGAAGAACATGTACGAGCAGGACCTGCGCCGCCAGCAGCTGTCGTCCACCCTCGATGTGCGCTTGCAGCCTTACGTGTCGTCCCTCTCGACCGCCACGGTGCGGACTCCCGTGGCAGGCGTGTCGCTGGCGGTGAGCTTTTAGAAGTGCCAACCATTCAACGTGCAATCGTCATGAAAAAGTTTGTATTTGTCTTTCTGCTGGCGGGCATGTGCCTGCCGGGCCTGTGGGCACAGGATACCGGTGCGCACCACGAAAGCACTTCGGTGAAGGAGAACAACCAGCAAGCAGACATCTGCCGGGGCCACCGGCTTGAGGGGTCGGAGGTTTCCGCCCCGACCATTGGGCTGGGCGAGGTAGAGTCGCACGTTGCGGCGGGCATACAACCCGGTATGCGTTACAAGCACTACAAAGCGTTGTACGACCCGAAAACCTATGACCGCCAGCCGGGCGACCGCTACATACCGGCGGTGAGTAGCGTGTGTTCAGTACTCATTCCCGGTTTGGGGCAGATGATATGCGGTGAAGTGGGACGCGGCTTCGCTTATTTGGGAGGCGCAGCGGGCAGTCTTTTGGTGGGGACATATGGCGGCATAGCCATGGTGTTTGTCTATCCACCGATGGCTGATTTTGTGTTGTTGGCCGGGTTCTTGGGTTATCTGGCATTGGACGTGTGCGCCGCCGTGGATGCCGTGCGGGTGGCCAAGGTGAAGAACATGTACGAGCAGGACCTGCGCCGCCAGCAGCTGTCGTCCACCCTCGATGTGCGCTTGCAGCCTTACGTGTCGTCCCTTTCGACCGCCACGGTGCGGACTCCCGTGGCAGGCGTGTCGCTGGCGGTGAGCTTTTAGAAGAATGCAGATAAAATGGTCAAGGCGCAGATTGTCTCGAAAACAATCTGCGCCTTGCTGCGTTATCCACGGGGAAAATCCGTATAAATCCGTATTCTCCGTGTATTCCGTGTGCCCAATCGTCTCACTTCGCCTGCACGTACACTTCGAGCAGGGCGCTGGGCTGCGAGGGCACGAGCTTCACCTCGTTGATGGCGGCGGGCACGAGGACGGTTTCGCCCCGCTGCACCGGCGTTTTCTCCCCTTCACACACGATGTCGAACGCGCCTTCGAGGCACATGTAGGCCACAAAGGAGTCGATGGGGGCGTAATCGCGCACCACTTCGCGGTCGAAGCGCAGGGAGTTGGTGGTAAAGTAGTCGCATGACACCAGCGTCACCGGTTCGTTGAGCCGAGGTTCGTAGGGAGTTTTGGGGCGCGTGCTGGCGGCGAAGTCAATCACGTCGAGTGCCTGCGCCACGTGCAGTTCGCGTTCGTGGCCGTTGGCATCCTTGCGCTTGTAATCGTAGATGCGGTAGGTAATGTCGCTGGACTCCTGTATCTCGGCCACCACCACACCGCGCCCGATGGCATGCACCAGCCCGGCGGGGATGAAGAACACGTCGCCGCGCTGCACCGGCACGTGTTGCAGGAGTCGTTCCACTTCGCCGCGCTCCACGGCCTGGCTGTATTCTTCCTTGGACGAGTCGTGCGCGAAGCCGATGATCAGCTCGGCACCCGGGTCGGCATCCACCACGTACCACATCTCGGTCTTGCCCAGGGAGTCGTGGCGTGCCCGGGCCGTCTCGTCGTTCGGATGCACCTGGATGGAGAGGTTGTCGTTCGCGTCAATGAGCTTGAACAGCAGGGGGAAGGTGTGCCCGTAGCGTTCGAACACCCGGTCGCCCACCAGGTCGCCCATGTACACTTCGAGCAGTTCGGCCAGGTTGTTGCCTGCCAGGAAGCCGTTGGTCACCACAGACTCGTCGCCTTCGTAGCCGGACAGTTCCCAGCTTTCGCCGAGGTGGTCGGACGTGGCTGGCTTGTTGAACAAGGTTTTCAATTTCGTACCGCCCCATATCTTGTCTTTCAAGATGGGGGAAAATTTCAAGGGATAAAGCATGAATACAATGAACAGTGAACAATGAACAATGAACAATGGACAATGAACAATGGACAGTGAACAATTAGCGACAAGAAAAAGGAACGTGCCGCCAATTGTTCATTGTTCATTGTCCATTGTTTTCATTCTTCGGCGTTAGCGGCTTTTTCTTCGCGCAGCTTGGCGAGCCTGCATTCCCAGGTCCAGGCACTCTTCAGCGTGTCTTCCACCGTTTCCTGAGCCTTCCAGCCCAGCACGGTGTTGGCGCGCGTCGGGTCGGCCCACACCTTTTCGATGTCGCCTTCGCGGCGCGGGGCGAAGCTGTGGGGCACTTTCACGCCGTTCACCCGCTCGAAGGTGTTCACGATGTCGAGCACCGAGAGGCCCGTACCCGTGCCGAGGTTGAATATTTCCACGGCCTTTTCGCCCTTTTCGTCCAGCAGGCGTTGCACGGCGATGACGTGCGCCTTGGCCAAATCGACCACGTTGATGTAGTCGCGTATGCAGGTGCCGTCGGGGGTGTTGTAGTCATTGCCGAACACCTTCAGCTCCTTGCGCAGGCCGGCGGCCGTCTGCGTCACGTAGGGCAGCAGGTTGTTGGGCACGCCGTTGGGCAGTTCGCCTATCTCCGCGCTGGGGTGCGCCCCGATGGGGTTGAAGTAGCGCAGGATGATGGCACGGTAGAAAGGGTTGGAGTGGCTGGTGTCCTGGATGATTTCCTCGCATATCTGCTTGGTGTTGCCGTAGGGCGACAGGGCAGGCTTGATGGGGGCGTTCTCCGTCACCGGCAGCTCGTCCGGCTGGCCGTACACCGTGCACGACGAGGAGAACACGAAATGTTTCACCTTGTGGATGGGCATCAGCTGCAGCAGGTTGATGAGCGAGGTGAGGTTGTTGCGGTAGTACAGCAGGGGCTTTTCCACCGATTCGCCCACGGCCTTGCTGGCGGCAAAGTGGATGATGGCCTCGATGCCGGGATATTTCTCGAACATGCGGTCGAGTGCCATGTAGTCCGTGCAGTCGATGTTTTCAAACGCGGGGCGGATGCCGGTAATCTTCTCGATGCCGTTGAGCACCTCGATGTTCGAGTTGGAGAGGTTGTCCACGATGACCACCTCGAAGCCCACCTTTTGCAGTTCGACGACGGTGTGCGACCCGATATATCCGGTGCCGCCTGTTACCAATATTTTTGCCATGACAGAATCGATTTATTATTTGAACAACTTTTCCGGATAATCGCCTTTGCGAATCAGCTCGTTGATTTTGAGCACCACCTGCGGGCGGTCTTCGGCATACGTCACACCGAACCACTTGGCGGGCGTGTCGAGCACCTTGCAGGTGGCCTTGCCCGCCACGATGAGGTTGTTCACCACCAGCGGGATGTAGAATTCCGACTTCAGTTTGTCGCCTTCCGTGGCCAGGAACTGCTTGAAAGCCTCCAGCGAATAGTCGAAATAGTCGGGCGTGAAGCCCCACATGTTCATCGACACGGGCGTGTCGGCGGGTATGGCCACGTCTTCGCCGTTGTCGTCCACGTAATAAATGACGCCGTTCTTTTCCTCGATGGACGTGCGTTCCACCACGTTTTGCAGGTAGTTGTCGGCATCCACCACGCACACGCCACGGCTCACCGAGCCGCTTTCGGAAAGGGTGTTGCCCACGCGGTAGCCCACCATGCAATACTCATTCTGCTTGCCTTCCACGCTGCGGAGGAAGTCGGCGATGACGGCAAACGACTCCTTGCCGTAGAAGTCGTCGGCGTTGATCACGGCAAACGGCTCGTGAATGGCGTCCTTGCCCATCAGCAGGGCATGGTTGGTACCCCACGGCTTCGAGCGTTCGGGGTTGTAGGTGCATCCTTCGGGCACGTCGGTGATGTCCTGGAACACGACTTCCACATCCACCTTGTCCTTGAATTTTTCCACCACGATGGCGCGGAAATCGGCCTCGAAACTTTTGCGGATGACAAAGACAATCTTGCCGAACCCGGCACGGATGGCATCATATATGGAATAATCCATGATGGTTTCCCCGTTCGGGCCAAGCCCGTCGAGCTGCTTCAGGCCGCCATAACGGCTTCCCATGCCGGCTGCCAATACGAATAATGTAGGTTTCATACGAGTATGTTTTTAGAATTCAATGATGCAAAGTTAAATATTTCGTTTGAAAAAACGCATGATGCACCCCATAATATTAAGGCATGTTCTCCACCCGGCCGTCCGGCTTCCCGGCAAAACGCCCTCCACGCCCCCTTGGAAGGCATTTTGCGAAAAAAGAAAAGATTTTTTCCGCAAAACAGATGGAGAAACCAAGAAAATGCTTACCTTTGCAACCCGTTAACGATGACTCCGTAGCTCAGTTGGTAGAGCAACAGACTCTTAATCTGTGGGTCGAGGGTTCGAGCCCCTCTGGGGTCACAAAAGGGGAAGATGCTGATTGCAGGTAACAACGCAGTCAGCATCTTTCTTTTTGCCCATGCCCCGCATGGCGGCAAGCCCCGCATGGCCGTCATGCAGGCTTTTCACGTTGGTTGCCGACCGACTGTTGGCCGACAAGCCGAAGACGGCCTTTGTGGGAGTCGGGCATGGCTTTTTTCCTGACTTCGTCAACGTGTCACCCAAAATTCATCTGTGAACAATGGCGCAATGCGTTGATGGCGTTTCATCAGCATAGTTCTGTTGATTGTTTGCTTGCTTTGAGGCAATGTAATCTGTATAGTCACTATAGTTTTAGCAAGTTCGAGTACCTTGTCCACACTCATATTTATGCCGGAGAGTTTCAGCAGACGTTCCAATTCCTTGTAAACTTTCAAGGCCACGAAGCAGATACAGACATGGGCTTCTATCCTTCGCCTTGTAAAGTGAAACATTGGTCTTATCTCAATCTTTGATTTTGATATGCGGAAGGCCCTTTCAACATGCCATAGGTTATGGTAGGCGGCATATACGTCATTGACAGGTATATTCGTATTGGTAAGGTATCCTTTGAGACCATCCCATTTCGCATCTTTCTCCAGTTTCTCGTAATTGATGGTCACTTTCACATCTCCTTCCATTTTCAGGAACTTGTTGTATCCGCGCTTGTTGATATTGTCTTTGGTAAGAGTACCTCTGCGGTATGCCTTCTCCAGACGGCGTAT
>CALUML010000006.1 GCA_944321745.1 uncultured Bacteroidales bacterium | reverse complement strand
CGACTGCCTCATGTGCGACCGCTGCGTGGCTGCCTGCCCGGTAGGCGTGGAATCGACCCTCATCCGCCAGCAGATTCGCGCCAAAAAGGTGGACGAAAGCAAGCTGTATTACGCCTACAACCAAGCCGAAAAGGCACGGAAGAAGTACAACGTCATCTACTTTGCCGGGTGCATGACCCACCTCACCCCCTCCATCATCACCTCCATGAAGAAGATATTCGAAGAAGCCAACGAACGCTACTGGTTTATGGACGAGGACAAAGGGATGTGCTGCGGCCGCCCGCTGCGCCAGCAAGGTTTCTTCCAACAGGCGGACGAACTGATGCTGAAGAACAAGGAACTCATCGTATCGTCCGGCATCAAGCTGCTCGTGACCTCCTGCCCCATCTGCTACAAGACGTTCAAGAACGACTACCAACTCACCGGGATGCAGGTGATGCACCACTCCGAATATATTGATTACCTCATCAAATACGGACGCATCAAGGTGGACCGGTCCGACCTGTCCATCGTGTACCACGACCCGTGCGAACTGGGCCGGGGGTGCAAGGTGTACGACGAGCCGCGACGGGTGCTGCAGTCGGTCGGCACGCTGCGGCAGGCCGAGTTCGAACGGGAAAACGCCTTCTGCTGCGGCAACACCATGGGCAACGCCATCCTGCCCTCGGAAAAGCAGCAACAGGTGCGCGACGATGCCCTGGACATGCTCACCCGCTGCCACCCGGACGTGCTGGCCACGGCCTGCCCGCTGTGCAAAAAGACCTTTTCGGGCGGGAACAAGGTAAAAGTGAAAGACATTGCCGAGATTGTAGCTGATAATTTGGAAAAAAGCAGTAATTTTGGCGGCGAATAAACAAAACGGGAAACGATTTTCATACTACATATATAATACGATGGTAGATATTTTTGACAGACTGAAGAAAGCGGAAGGCGATCTCGGTCAATACAGAAGCAAATCGGACGGCTATTTCATGTTCCCCATCCTCGAAGGCGAAATAGGCCCGCACATGAAGTTCAACGGCAAGGAAGTGCTGAACTGGAGTTTGAACAACTACCTCGGCCTGGCCAACCACCCTGAAGTGCGCAAGGCGGATGCCGAAGCCGCGGCACAGTTCGGCATGGCGGCTCCCATGGGTGCCCGCATGATGTCCGGCCAAACCAAGTGGCACATCGAGCTGGAACACCGCCTGGCAGCTTTCGTCAAGCGTCCGGCAGCCTACCTGGTCAATTTCGGCTACCAAGCCATGCTCTCCATCATCGACTCGCTGGTGTGCCGCAAGGACGTGATTGTGTACGACTCCGAAGCCCACGCCTGCATCATGGACGGCCTGCGCCTGCACATGGGCAAACGCTTCGTGTACCAGCACAACAACATGGAAAGCCTGCGCAAACAACTTGAACATGCTACCACACTGGCCGAAGAACAGGGCGGCGGCATCCTCGTCATCACCGAAGGCGTGTTCGGCATGGCGGGCGACCTGGGCCACCTGAAGGACATCGTGGCGTTGAAGAAAGACTTCAAGTTCCGCCTGATGATAGACGACGCGCACGGCTTCGGCACCATGGGACCCACCGGTGCCGGTACGGACGAACACTACGGCGTGCAGAAGGACGTGGACGTGTACTTTGCCACCTTCGCCAAAGCCATGGCCGGCATCGGCGGCTTCGTGGCTTCTGAAAAATACATCGTGGACAACCTGCGCTACAACATGCGCTCGCAGATATTCGCCAAGTCGCTCCCCATGCCCATGGTCATCGGCGCGATGAAACGCCTGGAACTCATCCAGACCCGCCCCGAACTGCGCGAAAAGCTGTGGACCATCGCCCACGCCCTGCAAAAAGGCCTGCGCGAAGAGGGCTTCAACCTCGGCAACACCGAGTCGGCGGTCACCCCGGTCTACCTCAACGGCAGCGTGCCCGAAGGCACGAACGTGGTAGTCGACCTGCGCGAAAACTACGGCATTTTCTGCTCCATCGTGGTATACCCCGTGGTGCCCAAGGGCGTGCTCATGCTGCGCGTCATCCCCACGGCGGCACACACCATGGAGGATGTGCAACGCACCATCGCCGCCTTCAAGGAAGTGAAGGACAAACTCGATGCCGGCAAATACCAGTCCGAAGAAATGCAGAACATGAAACTGTCGAAAGACTAAATGCCCCAGCGGCATCACACAGAAAATAAGAAAAGGAATACGCTTCCTTTTCTTATTTTCATTTTGGCTTCGGCCATACAGCAAAGCACCAAACCGAAAAACAAAACCGCCTGCACGGGGCGAAAGAACGACTTATGAAATACAAGCTGAAATGTGTCCAATGCGGATACGAAACACCGGATTTCAACACCTGGTTCGCACAAAACCAGACTTGCCCCCAATGCGGGAGCAAACATTCCGAAGTGTGGTATGACGCGGATTACCAGAAACTGCCCGCCCTGCTGGAAGGGCATCCGGAAAGTTTCTGGGCCTACTTCGACTTCCTGCCGCTCATGGATCGGAAGAACATCGTTTCCTGCCGCGAAGGAGCCATACCGCTGGAAGAATGGGATTTCCTGGAACAGTATGCCAAAGACCGGTACGGGCTGAACCTCCAAGTGCTGGTCTACCGCAACGACCTGAACGGCGGCACCGGCACGTTCAAAGACGTGGCAGCCTCCTTGGCGGCCAGCCTGTTCAAGGAAAATGGCATCGAACAATACTGCGTGGCCTCCACCGGCAACACGGCCACCGCCTACGGCATGTACCTTTCCCTGGCCGGGGTGAACGCCTCCATCTTCATCCCCGACAATGCGCTGACGGCCTCCGAAGCCATGATAAGTGCCTACGGGCAACAGGTCATGCGCGTGAACGGCGACTACGCCCAGGCAAAGAAGATAGCCAACGAATACGCGGCGAAATACCACATCCTCATTTCAAGCGGCAATATCGACCCCATCCGCGTGGAAGCCAAGAAGACCATGGTGTTCGAATGGCTGCGCCAAATCAAACGGCTGCCCGACGTATATATCCAAGCCGTCAGCGGCGGCACTGGACCCATCGCACTCGACAAAGGCATCCGCGAACTGGGCGGCCTGTACCCCAACCTGAAAATGCCCCGCCTGCTCATGGTACAACCCGACCAATGCGACCCCATGGTGCAGGCCTGGGAACAAGCGGAACGGGCCGGTTTCCCCGACGGATTCGAACAGGACTATCCCGTGCTGGACAACCCGCAGACTGCCGTGCCCACGCTGGCCACCGGCAACCCGGCCACCTACCCCATCATTGCCAAACTGGTCAAACGCTCCGGCGGTACCTTCATGCGCATGCAGGAGTGCAAGCTGGCCGCCTATGCCCGCCTGGCGGCATTCGAACGGAAAGTGCTCCTCGGCCCGGCCTCGGCCGTGTGCATCGCCGGGTTCTTCGAGTCGCTGAAGAAAGGGCTGATCAAGGACGGGGAATGCGTGCTGCTGAACACCGGCGAAGGCGTGCGCCGCGCACCCGACTTCGTGAACGAGATGATTTACACCACCAAGCATGTCAACTCGGTGGACGACTGCCACCCGCACACCATGGCGCAATACCGCGAACAGCTGTGGAAAGCGGTGGAGTGAGGAAACGCAGAAATACAAAATCGCGAAAACGCAACACCTATTCGTAACTCGTAGCTCGTAACTCGTAGCTTGTAACCTCATGACATTCGAAGGGAAAACCATCTGGATAACGGGAGCCTCGTCGGGCATCGGTGAGGCCTGCGCCTACGAACTGGCGAAGGAAAAGCCCAACCTGATACTGACCGGCACGCGGGAAAGCAAGCTACGCGAAGTGCAGGCACAGTGCCGGGCTGCCGGGGCGCGTTGCGAGGTGCTGCCCTATGACCTGACCGACGTGGACGGCATCCCAGCCTTGGTGGAGAGGGCGTTGGCCTGCTTCGGGCGGGTGGACATCATGTTCAACAACGCCGGCATCAGCCAACGCGCCAAAGCCGCCGACACGGCTTTCGAGGTAGATAGGAAAATCATGGAGGTCAACTTCTTCGCACCCGTCCGCATCGCCAAGCTGCTGCTGCCCTACATGCTTCGCCAAGGCGGGGGCATGTTCGTCACCACCAGCAGCATCTCCGGGCGGTTCGGCTTCCCGCTGCGGTCGGCCTACGCCGCCTCCAAGCACGCCCTGTACGGCTTCTTCGAGTCGGTGCGGGCGGAGTATTACGACTGCGGCATCCGCACGGTAATGGTATGCCCCGGACGGGTGAACACCAACATCTCGTTCTACGCTCTGGAAAAAGACGGCACGCAACACGGCAAGCTCGATGCCGGGCAAGCGGGCGGCATTCCACCGGAAAAGGCAGCCCGGAAAATCGTCCGTGCCATCCGCCACCAAAAGCCGGAAGTGCTCGTAGGAGGCAAGGAACTGCTGATGGTTTACTTCAAACGCTTCATTCCCGCCCTGAACCGCCTGCTGGCCCGCAAAGTCAAGCCGGAATGAATGAGTGGACGAGTAAACCAGTTGACAAGTTGCGAGTAAACAAAAAAAGGTGCTAAGACACCAGCATTACTACTAATAACAATCATTAACAACTAACCTAAGCCCCCTTGAAGGGGTTGGGGTAAACTCCCCCTTTAGGGGGGCGGGGGTAATATGAACCAATACATCATCGCTGGCATCCAGCAAATAGGAGTCGGGGTGGAAGACCTCGCAACGGCCTGGAAGTACTACATCGACACGTTCAACATGGATGTGAAGATATTGGACGACAACCACGTGGCCGACATCATGGCACCCTACATGGGCGGCAAGCCCCGTGCCAAACGAGCCGTCATAGCCATCAACATGCAAGGCGGAGGCGGCTTCGAGATATGGAACCACCAAGAGCACAAGCCTACCAAGCCCGACTTCGTACTCCAATTCGGCGACCTCGGCTGCTTCGCTGCCAAAATCAAAAGCCGCGACGTAAAACGGAGTTTCGAGGAGTTTTCCCACAAGAACGTCAAGATGCTGGGCGGCCTGTCCAAGTCCATCGACGGCAAAGACACGTTCTTCATTGAAGACATCTTCGGCAACGTATTCCAAATCGTGGACGACCCCTACGTGTTCCGCGACGAGCACCGCTCCACCGGCGGCCCTGTGGGAGCCATCGTGGGCTGCTCGGACATCGAAAAGACTCTCCCCCTTTACCAAGAGATATTGGGCTATGACCGGGTACTGGCCGACCGCACCGGCACGTTCGACGACCTGGCCGGGCTGCCCGGAGGCGGGCAACAATACCGCCGCATGCTGCTCACCCACTCGAAGCCCCGCAAAGGCAGCTTCTCGCGCCTGTTCGGCCAGTCATACATCGAGCTGGCGCAGGCACTCGACCGCACACCCCGCCGCATATACGAAGGCCGCTACTGGGGCGACCCCGGCTTCATACAGATATGTTTCGACGTGCGTAACATCCGCGCCTTGGAAAAGAAATGCCAAAGCATGGGATACCCTTTCACCGCCGACAGTGCCAGCAAGCAACAAAGCGATGCCGAGTCGTTCACCATGGGCGATGCAGGCGGTCACTTCACCTACATCGAAGACCCGGACGGCTACCTTATCGAGTTCGTCGAAACACACAAGATACCCATCATGAAAAAACTCGGCCTCTACCTCAACCTGCGTAAGCGCGACCCCGAAAAGCCCCTGCCCGACGGCATCCTGAAAATGCTCCGCTTCGCCCGCGTCAAAGCCGAAGACGTGAAATAGCACAACGGCGGCAGCCGCAAGTTCGGGATAACGCCATACAAACGCTTCACCGACAATCTTCCTCCGGGGAGACGAGTGAAGCGTTTTTTTGTTTTTATCGGTGTATGTTTTCCCATTCATGCGGGAAGGTTTTCCAATTTATGCGGGAAAGTTTTACTGCCCACAGTTATGGGTCGTACGACTCACAGTTATGGGTTATACGACCCACAACTGTGGGTTATATAACCCATAACTGTGGGCAGTAAAATTTTCCCGCATAAATTGAAAAATATCTGCTAGGAAATAGGAAAACATCCGCTGGCAAATTGGAAAACATCTGCGCACAAATCAGCCAACATCTGCTTACAGAAGAATTGGAATGGGCTGAAACGGTTCGTTTCTTGCCGGATAACTCTTGTGCGTCTTTATCCCGAACTTGCAAAAATCACCCATAAACACGAGTTTACCATTCGCGTTTATGGGTGATTTTGCATCATTTGCATTCTGAACAGCTTCCTACTCCGCCACCGGGAAAGCCGATATCCTCAGCCGGGCACTGCCCATCGGCACCAAAAGGATGCTTTCCACCTGGGGTGACTTAACCGCCGCCTCGTCGGGCAACACGTCGGCCAAGCCGTACTCATCAATGCCCCATCCGGGCACGCGCCTGCCTTTTGCTTCGATGACAACCGGCGCGGCAGCCTGCGTGAAGGGGAAATCGTCCGCAGGCCAGGACCGCTTCACCACGTTCAAATGCTTCAGCGGGTCGTCCGCATCCAGCACCAGCGCGTAGTTCCACGGGCTGTCCGGATATATTTCATACGCGGGCCAGGCTTCCGCATCGGCTCCGTCCTGCCACTTCGAGTCCCAGATGGCCGTCTCTTTGCTGTCCACCTCCACATACCGCTCCCGGATGTCGAGCGAAAACGTAAGCGGGCCGTAGTTCACGCTTGCACTGTTTTGATTGATTGCCCAGCGGGTGACGGACAAGGCCATCGGCAGGTCCAGCGTCACCCGGTCGCCGTCGTGCCATTCGCGCTCTATGCGGGCATACATCCCCGGGGTCAGGGAGGCATCGACCCGCTTGCCGTTCACCTGCAACGAAGCGTCCGCGCACCAGGACGGTATGCGCAGGTACAGGGGGAAACTTACCGGCTCGGGAGCAGACAGGGCAAACTCCACCCGCTCTTCAAACGGGTAGTGCGTCCGTTCGGTCAGCCGCACCGGCGTGCCCTCATCGCCCACCTTCACCGTTGCCGTGCAAGCTCCGTACAAAGCCACCCCCGCGCCATTGTCCGGCGTGGCCAGCACCAGATGTTCCACATAATAGGGCCATCCCTGGGCATGGTTGTGCTGGCAGCAACGGCTGCTGAAGGGGTTCATGGCCAGGAACGGACCGCCATTGTCGATGCCCGGCCTGTGGTTTTTCGAGTCGCTCACCACGTGGTTCGGGCTGGTGATGTAACGCAACGCCTTGAAGTCGGGCATCACGGCAGCCGGGTAGGAGTTGAACGCCACGTTCTCGCAATGCTCCGCCCACATCGGGTCGCCCGTCAGGCACAGGAGCAACTCATCGGAAGCCATCTGCTCCACGAAGCCACAGGTCTCCGTCCCCTGCCGGGGGTCGATGTAGGCCAGACGCGCGTTTTCATCGGCACCGAACATGCCGCCAGGCACCTGTCCGAACACGCGCCGCACCAGCTCGTGCGTGTGGTACGTAGCCTCCAGATGCGCCGAGTCGTGCGACAATAGGTAATACGTTGCCGGTTCGCGGAAGCACTGCGCGATATTCACGTTGTGCCAATTGGGCAGCCACGACTTTTGCGTCCAGTCCGCCGTGTTGCGGTGTATCTTCTCCGCCAGCTCCAGCAGGAAGGTGTCGCCCGTGCGGTTGTACAGCCACAACACGCTGTACAGGTTGTCGCCGCCCCGGCTGTTTTCCCAATAATCCTCCAGAAAGCGGTCGTCCGGCACGGTCATTTGCCATTTGAAATAATTCGTCATCAGTTCAATCACGCGCGGGTCGTGCGAATGCTCATAATATGATTGCAGACACCACAACATCACCATGTTCGCCCATAAGTCCTGCTTGCCGTCCTTGACAATCACCGGGCCGAAGTTACCATCGGGACGTTGGCTCTCCATGGCGGCATCGAGCCACACCTTCGCCTCGGCCATCATCGCCGAATCCTCCAGCAGATACGCCAGATTGCCATACCCTTTCAGCCAATACGGCACTTCCTCCCAACCATGACTGCCGCCCGACATCAACCAGGCGTTGTCCTCCTTGGCCAGCCAGGCGCTGATTTCGCCCAGCCTGCCCGTAAGTCCCTCGCGCTGCAACAGCAAGTATTTCCGCAACCACCCTTCCGGCTGCACGTCGCCCACCGGCAACTTGATGAAACTCTGCGGCAACAACGGTTCGCGGTTGCTCACGTAGCTGGCGTTCTTCACCGCCGTGTCCGGCCGCGCCACCATCCGCACTTCCTGCCGATCTCCCTGGCACGCGCCCAGGAAGCAAGCCAGCAGGCCCAATAAAATGCTCTTTTTCATTGTAAGTAGCTATTAAAAATTAAACATGACATGCCCATGCACCTTTGCTATGAAAAGAAGAGGTGCTCCACCAGTATCTTGGCGCCGATGAGGATGAGGATGACACCGCCCCACACCTCCACCTTGAGGTGGAAACGGCTGCCGAATGCCGTCCCAATGGCCGTCCCGACAAGGGACAGGAGGAAACTGGTCAGCCCGATGATAAGCACAGCCACCGCAATCCATTCAGGATAAGGGGCGAAGATGACCCCGGTGGCCAAGGCATCGATGCTGGTGGCCACGGCCAACACAAGCAGGCTGCCCCAGGTGTAATGACGACCCGCCCTATCGCCCCCTGCTTCGGCACATGCCCCGTCCGAGGGCTTGTAGGCCTCCACAATCATGCGCCCACCGATGAACCCAAGCAACCCGAACGCCACCCAATGGTCCACGGCCTTGATTTGGGCAGCGAAAAGGCTGCTCACCGCATACCCGGCAAGTGGCATCAGACCCTGGAACAGGCCGAACAGGCAGGCCATCCGCAACGCATCGCGCCAACGGAAACGCCCCGCACAAATGCCCTTGCTGACAGACACGGCCAAACAGTCCATGGCCAGTCCCACGGCCAGCAATATGATTGAAAAGAAATCCATCGATAACGGTTAGTGATTAGTGATTAACGATTAACGGCAGTGCCATGCAAACGGGCGGACCGATGTGCGCCATCAGCCCGCCCGCCACTCATACATTATATATACAATATGTATAGACGACAGAAGTCACGCACCCACAATCGGCAGCATCGCCTACCGACCCAACAGTTCCTTCACCTGCCGGTACACGTTCTCAGCCGTAAACCCGAGCTTTTCATCGAGCACCTTGTAGGGGGCGGAATAGCCGAACGAGCGCAGCCCCCACACTTTGCCCCGGCTGCCCACCAGGCCTTCGAGCGTGACGGGAAGACCCGCCGTGAGGCCGAATACCGGCACCGCGGGCAGGATAACCTCATCCTGGTAGGACTGCGGCTGGGTGCGGAAAAGCCCTTCGGACGGCACGGACACCAATCGCACCCGCACCCCGTCGGCCCGGAGCAAGGCAGCTCCCTCGGCCAGGGTGGACACTTCGGAGCCGGATGCCACCAGCACCACATCGGGGTTATCGTCCGTATTGACCACATAGGCACCGCGCGCGGCTTGCTGCGCTTCGGCTTTGCGCGAGGTGGCAGCGGGCAGGTCGTTCACGTTCTGCCGGGAGAATATCAGGCCGGTGGGCGTATCCACGTTTTCCATGGCCATGCGCCAAGCCACGGTAGTTTCTTCCCCGTCGGCAGGGCGGAGCACCAACATGGAGTTGCGCCCCTTGTGGTTCTGAAGTTTTTCCAGCAAGCGAAGTTGCGCCTCCTGTTCCACGGGTTCGTGCGTAGGACCGTCCTCGCCCACCCGGAAGGCATCATGCGACCAAATGAACTTGACGGGCGTTTCCATGAGGGCGGCCATGCGGAGCACCGGCTTCATGTAGTCCGAGAACACGAAGAACGTGCCGCAAGCGGCGATAACCCCACCGTGCAGGCTCATGCCCACGCACAAGGCAGCCATGGTCAGCTCGGACACGCCTGCCTGAAGGAACGCGCCCGAGAAGTCGCCCCGCGTGAAGGCTTTGGTCTCCTTGAGGAAACCGTCCGTCTTGTCCGAATTGGAGAGGTCGGCACTGGACACAATCATGTTGCCCACCTGCCGTGCCAGTTGCCCCAGCACGGTGGCCGAAGCCGAGCGGGTAGCCTGGTCGGGCTTCTGCGCGATGGCATCCCAATCCACCCGGGGAGCCTGGCCGGAAAAGTAAGTTTCCAACTTCTTCGCTTCTTCAGGATGAGCCTGCGCCCAAGCCGCCTTGGCGGCGCGTTTTTCCGCCATAAGAGCCTTCAGTTCCTCACGACGGCGGGCATATATCGCTTTCGTTTCCTCGAAGAACACGAACGGATTGCCCGGGTCACCGCCCAAGTTGCGCACGGTAGCCTCGTAGCTCGCGCCGCTCTTGCTCAGCGGCTGCCCGTGCGTGGAGGTCTGCCCTTCGAAGCTCGACCCGTCGGCCTTCACCACGCCTTTGCCCATGATGGTGTGCCCGATGATGAGCGTGGGGCGTTCCTTCTCCGCCTTGGCCTCCGTCAACGCCTGGCGGATTTGGGCGGCGTCGTTGCCATCGATTTCCAACACCAGCCAGTTCCACGCCTCGTATTTCTTGCGGATGTCCTCGCTCGTCACCTCGTCCGTCATGGTGGACAGCTGCACGTCGTTCGAGTCATAGAACATCACCAGGTTGTCCAATCCCAAATGGCCTGCCAGGCGCCCTGCCCCCTGCGATATTTCTTCCTGGATGCCCCCGTCGGAAATAAACGTGTAGATGGTGTGCCCCATCTGGCCAGGGAAACGGGCTTGCAGGAACTTGGCCGCGATGGCCGCCCCCACGGCGTAAGCATGTCCCTGGCCGAGCGGGCCGGAGGTGTTCTCAATGCCGTGTGCCAAGTCGCGCTCGGGATGCCCGGGCGTGGGGCTGCCCCATTGGCGGAACTGCATCAGGTCGTCCATGGAGTACTTGCCAGCCGCCGCCAACACGGCATAGAGCATGGGCGACATGTGGCCGGGGTCTTGGTAATAACGGTCACGCCCCTCCCACGTGGGGTCGTCGGGGTCGTACACCAGAAACTCCGAGTATAACACATTGAGGAAATCGGCTCCCCCCATGGCACCACCGGGATGGCCGGACTTGGCCCTCTCTACCATGGCCGCCGACAAGATGCGGATGTTGTCCGCCGCGCGATTCAGTTGCTGGATTGAATTCATATACCTATATTATATGTCAGATTTCAGATTTCTAATTTCAGATTCCAGATTCCAGATTTCAGATTTCAGATTTCAGATTGAGGAACGTGAATGACGCAAATTGCGCAAATGAACGCAACTCTTTCGTAGGGCGTTGCCCTACGCTGAGAGCCACAAGGCCGTTGGCCTTGGCTTTCCTCTTCCCCATTTTCCATTCTCCTTTTCTCTTCCTTTTTTCCTTTCCCCTTTCTCCTTTCCCCTTTCTCCTTTTTCCTTTTTCCTTTCTCCTTTCCCCTTTCTCCTTTCTCCTCTAAAACTTGTACCCCACCGTGTAGTTGAAGCCCACGTTACCTATCGACTTGATGCCAATGCCGGGGATGAACCAGGGCGACACCTCGCCCGTGTCGTCGCTGCCGAAACGTATCTTCCAGCGCACGCCCCACCCCAAGTACAGGTTGCGCGCCACCTCCACGTGCAGGCCGCCCACCACCTCCATCCAGTGCTGCACGGTGCGCACGCCGAGGTAATCGCGCATCACGTCATCGCTCCAATAGCCGTTGTCCACGCGTATATCGGTCACGTCATAGGCAAAAGGGCTGAAGGCGTAGCGCACCCCGATGAGGAAATACCGCTGGATGCGCGCCTCGGGCGGCGTGGGCTTCAGCAGGTTGTAGTCACCCCCGATGCGGAAGAACACCCCGTCGGTCTTGAAGCCGTAGCCGTTGACCGACGTGCGGTCGGCTCCCGCCACGCCCATTTCGAAGGCCGGGAAGAACTTGTCCCGCAAGTCGACCCGCACGCCCGCTTCGAACGAATAGCGGTCGCTCCACACAGCGGACATCACCGCCGAGAAAGCATCGGCCTCCACCAGCACCCCCTGGTACAGGGGCATCTTCTCCGGCTCTTGCTCCTCCGCCTCCGCTGCCGGTTCGGCCTCGTCCTGCGCGGGCAACACGGCGCACCAACCCGCCGCGCTAAGGAGTATGATATATCTTAATATTCTCCACATTGGCCGTATTGACTTCTATTGAGTTGATGACGATGGAATCGATGAAATGCCGGGTCGAGCGGGTGAGGGCGGTGTCGAGGGTGAACGTGTACAGGCAGCCGCACTCGAAGGATAGATACGACTCCGTGCGCCGGTAGTACACGCTGAGCGTGTCCGCCACCACCTGCTGCCTCAAGGTGTCCTCGAAGGTAAGGACGAATTCCGACACGTCGGCCTGGTTGTTCAAGACGAGCTGCACCGAGTCCTTGCGGGGGACACGGTCGTAGATGTAGCCGTCCAGCCCCATGCCCTGCACGCTCAGGGTGTCCACGTAGAGCCGCCCCTCCGTGCGCTCGCCGCTAGCCGCGTTCAAGTTCATCTGGTAAAAACCGGCATAAAGGCGCACGTACCGCTCCATGCGGCACTGTTCGTCTTCCTTGCACGCCGCCAGCAGCAGGACGCACGCCAGCAACCAAGCGACCTTATTTACTATTTGACTATTGACCATGTACTATTTTGGATGCGCTAAGGCGTTTTTTGGTACGCGAAGACGCGAGGACGCGAAGTCCTTTTTACCTCGCCCCCCTTCGCGCCTTTCCGTCTTGGCGTACCCATTCTCTTACCCCTCGCTTCTTTCCGCTTAAAACATCTTGCTCACCTCCGCTTTCAGCCGCGCCAAGGCCACTTCCGTGGGCGGGTCGGACGCTTCGGCGTAGGCGTGGATGATGCGCCCGGCCAGCACCTCGGCCCCGTCTGCCGGGCTGCACGAGGCGGCACACATGTTCACCAGCCTCACCAGGCTCTCCTTGGCCGCCACCACCGCCTGCCACACCTCGTCGCCCACGTAGAGCTGTTGCGACACGTTGTGCCCGTATTCCCGGCGGATGGTTTCCAGCAGCTTGGCGTGCAGTTGCAGGCAAGTCATGCCCGGCTGCACCACCTCGGGCAACAAGGTGTCCGGCTTCGTGCGTTCAAGGAAAAGCGCAAGCCGCTCATACGCACGCAAACGCACGGGGACAACCTCCTTCACCGCCTGCCGGCGCACCTCCCCCGCGCGACGACGTTCATCGTTGCGCAACAAGCGGTCGAGCAGCAGGTACACACCCACCACGACCAACAAGACCACCGCGATAATAAGCAATCCGTCCATAGAAAGAAACGCGGAATCGCGAAAACGCGGAATCGCAGAAGCGATTATACGATTAAGCGATTACAACGATTAAGCGATTGCGCCCCCTAACTATATTCCCCGTCAAACATCACGTTCACATCGTTGACAAACTGGCGGATGCGCTGTTCCTCCGATTTGCGGCAGATGAGCAGCACGTCGTCCGCCTCGGCCACGATGTAGTCCGTCAGGCCCTGCACCACCACGAGCTTGTCCTCGGGCAACGCCACCACGTTGCGTTCGCTGTCGTAATACACCGCCTGGCACTTGAGAGTCACGTTTTTCTGTTCATCCTTCTTCGACATGTCGTACAGCGAGCCCCACGTGCCGAGGTCGGTCCAGCCGAAGTCGGCACACAACACATACACGTTCGAGGCCTTTTCCATGATGCCGTAGTCGATGGAGATGTTCTGGCAGGCCGGGTAGATTTCGTCCACGAAAGCCTGTTCCTCCGGGGTGCCCCACTTGCCGCGCCCTTCGGCGAAGCGGTGGGCGATGTCCGGCAGCAAGGTGCGGTAGGCTTCGGTGATGGCCTGCAGGTTCCACAGGAAAATGCCTGAGTTCCAATAGAACTCGCCCGTTTCGAAAAACACCTTGGCCAGGTCGGCATCGGGCTTCTCGGTGAACGTCTTCACGCGGCGCAACGCGCCTTCGCCCTCGTCCACCTGGATGTAGCCGTAGCCCGTCTCGGGGCGGCTGGGCTTGATGCCCAAGGTGAGCAGCACGTCGTGCCGCTCGATGAAGTCCAATCCCTCGCGCAGGGTGTCGAGAAACGTCCCCTCCTTCAGGATGAGGTGGTCGGACGGGGCCACGATGATGTTCGCCTTGTCCGTCACGGCCTGGATGCGGCTCACGGCGTAGGCCACGCACGGGGCGGTGTTGCGCCGGTGCGGCTCGGCCAGTATCTGGTCGGGCGACAGGTCGGGCAGCTGCTCCAGCACCAGGTCCTTATAGATGTGGTTGGTCACGATGTACATGTTCTTCACGGGCACCACCTGCGAGAAGCGGTCGAACGTGAGCTGCAACAGCGAGCGGCCCGTGCCGAAGAAGTCCAGGAACTGCTTGGGGCGGCCGTTGCGGCTGAAAGGCCAGAAGCGGCTGCCGATGCCCCCGGCCATGATGACGCAATAGTTATTTTCCATATCGCAACAAAGGTTTCAATGCGACGGCTAAGGTACGTCTTTTTTTACGGCGAGCCAAGGGTTCGGGAAATTATTTCCGCCGGGGGATTCCCCGCCAGGCCTGCAAAAGCCTCACGGCACATGAAAAATTCCGCCATAACAGAAATCTTTTTCCGTTATAGCGGAATTTTACGCGCGTTATACTGAAAATAAATTTCCGGTATAACGGCCTTTCCCGCGCCCGCCTTCGAGGGGGAAAGGCGGGCACAAGCGGGAGGGAACGCCGTCAGAACGACTGCATGTCCACCAGGCGTTTGTAGTAGCCGTCGCGCGCCACCAGCTCCTCGTGGCGGCCGCGTTCCACGATTTGCCCCTCGTGCATCACGCAGATTTCGTCGGCCTTGCGGATGGTGGAGAGGCGGTGCGCCACCACCAGCGTGGTGCGGTTGCGCATGAGGTTCTCGAGCGCCTGCTGCACCATTTTTTCCGACTCGGTGTCCAGGGCCGAGGTGGCCTCGTCGAGGATGAGGATGGGGGGATTCTTCAGGATGGCGCGGGCGATGCTGATGCGCTGCCGCTGGCCGCCGCTGAGCTTGCCGCCCCGGTCGCCAATCACGGTGTCGTAGCCATGCTCGGAGGCCATGATGAAGTCGTGGGCGTTGGCGATGCGGGCGGCCTCCTCCACCTGCTCGCGGGTGGCGTGCTCCACGCCAAAGGTGATGTTGTTGTAAAACGTGTCGTTGAAGAGGATGGCCTCCTGGTTCACGTTGCCCATGAGGGCGCGGAGGTCGCGCGTGCGCAGGTCGCGCAGGTCGACGCCGTCGATGGTGACCGCCCCGCGCTGGGGGTCGTAGAAGCGGGGCAGGAGGTCCACCAGCGTGGACTTGCCCGAGCCCGACTGCCCCACGAGGGCGACGGTCTTGCCCTTGGGCACGGTGAGGTTCACGTCGCGCAGCACCCAGTCGTTCTGGTAGCGGAACCACACGCCGCGGTATTCGATGCGGTCCGTGAAGCCCGTGAGCCGCGCGGGGGCGGCAGGCTCGCGGATGTCGCTCTCGGCCTGGAGTATCTTGTCCACCCGCTCCACCGAGGCCAGCCCCTTCTGTATGCTGTACGTGGCCTTCGAAAGCTCCTTGGCGGGATTGATTATCAGGTAAAAAATGGTGAGGTAGTAGATGAACGTCTCGCCCGTGAGGCCGCCCGTGCCGCGCAGGATGAACAGGCCGCCCACGCACAGCAGCACGGCGATGACCACCGTGCCCAGCAGTTCGCTCACGGGATGCGCCAGGGCCTGGCGGCGGTTGATGCGGTTGAAAGTGCGGCGCAGGCGCTCGTTCAGCTGCGCGAAGCGTTCGGCCAGCTTGCCCTCGGCGTTGAAGGCCTTGACCACCCGCAGGCCGCCGAGCGTCTCTTCGATTTGCGAGAGGAGTTCGCCCGTCTGCTCCTGCCCGGCTTTGGACTTACGCTTGAGCGACTTGCCGATGCGCCCCACCGCCGTGCCCGCCACCGGCAGGAAGATGAGGGCGAAGATGGTGAGCTCCCAACTGATGGAGAACATGACGGCGAGGTACATCACGATCATGACGGGGTTTTTGAACACCAGGTCGAGCGAACTCATGATGGAGTACTCCACCTCGTTCACGTCGCCCGTCATGCGGGCCATGATGTCGCCCTTGCGCTCGTCGGAGAAGAAGCCGAGGGGCAGGGAGAGGATTTTGTCGTACAGCTGCCGCCGCAGGTCGCGCAGCACGCCGGTGCGGATGGGGATGAGGAAGTACGACCCGAGGTAGGACGTGCCCACCTTGAGAGCCGGCATCACCACCAGGAGGAGGGCGATGTAGGCGAAGGCCTGCACCGGCCCGGCAGACTGTATCACCCCCTCGATGTGGTAGAAGATGTTGTTTTTCCAGGCGTTGACAATGTCGCCCAGCCCGTCGCCCCACGCCCACGGCTGGTACGCCCGCCCGGCCGACTCGATGCCGAAAAGGATGCGCAGGATGGGAATCAGCGCGGCGAACGAAAAGAGGCTGAACACCGTGGAGAGGATGTTGAACAGGAACAGCAATACCACGTACTTGCGGTACGGCGGTATGAAACGCTTGATGAGAGTCCAGAATTTAAACATGCTTGATAGGATGCCCCTCCCGACCTCCCCCAAGGGGAGGAGGACGCAGAGGCGGTTAAAGGATTAAAGCCCGACCAGCCTCTCTTCCAAGAGGCTTTGGGAAAACTACAAATTCACGCTCCCCGTCATTTCGAGCGCAGCGAGAAATCTCCACCGATAATATCTTTGGAGTTACTGTGAGATTTCTCGCTGCGCTCGAAATGACGGGACGCAGGATGCAAGGCATCGGGATGCGGGGTACGCTTGCCCCGCCCGCAACATCCCCTCCTTTGGAGGGGCTTGGGGAGGCCTCACATTCCCGTGTAATTGTGCGGCGTGATGCGGCGCAGTTCCTCCTTCACGGCATCGCTCACGTCGAGCGTGTCGATAAAATGGCGGATGGATTGCTCGGTTATCTCGCTGTTGGTGCGGGTGAGGGCTTTCAACGCCTCGTAGGGGGCGGGGTAGCCTTCGCGGCGCAACACCGTCTGGATGCCCTCGGCCACCACGGCCCACGTGTGGTCCAGGTCGCGGCTGATGGCGGCCTCGTTGAGCAGCAGCTTGCCCAGGCCCTTCATGATGCTCTGCGTGGCAATCATCGTATGGGCGAAGGGCACGCCCACGTTGCGCAGCACGGTGCTGTCGGTCAGGTCGCGTTGCAGGCGGCTGACGGGCAGTTTCTGCGCCAGGAAGGTGAGCACGGCGTTGGCCATGCCCAGGTTGCCTTCGGCGTTCTCGAAGTCGATGGGGTTCACCTTGTGCGGCATGGCCGACGAGCCGACTTCTCCCGCCTTGATGCGCTGCTTGAAATATTCCATCGACACGTAAGTCCACACGTCGCGGCACAGGTCGATGAGGATGGTATTCACGCGCTTCATGCCGTCGAACAGGGCGGCCAGGTTGTCGTAGTTCGATATCTGCGTGGTCCACGGCTCGCGCACCAGGCCGAGCCGTTCGGCCACGAAACGGTCGGCAAACGCCCGCCAGTCCACCTCCGGGTAGGCCACGTGGTGCGCATTGAAGTTGCCCGTCGCCCCGCCGAACTTGGCCGACAGCGGCACCTCGCGCAGCAACTTCGCCTGTTGGCGCAAGCGGCTCACGAACACCATGACCTCCTTGCCCAGCCGCGTGGGCGAGGCGGGTTGCCCGTGCGTCTTGGCCAGCATGGGCACGTCCGCCCACTCGTCGGCCAGGCGTTGCAGCTCGCCGGTGAGGCGTTCCAGTTCGGGGAAATACACCTCGTCCAGCGCGTCCTTGATGGAGCGGGGCACGGACGTATTATTAATGTCCTGCGAAGTCAGCCCGAAGTGAATGAACTCCTTGAACGCCGCCAGCCCGAGCGCGTCGAATTTTTCTTTCAGGAAATACTCCACGGCCTTCACGTCGTGGTTGGTCACCTTCTCTATCTCCTTGATGCGGGCGGCATCCTTGCTCGTGAAGTCCGCGTACAAGGCCCGCAAGGCCGGGAACACGTCTGCGCGCACCCCCGCCAACTGCGGCAACGGCAACTCGCACAAGGCAATGAAATACTCCACTTCGACCAGCACCCGGTAGCGGATCAAAGCATATTCGGAAAAATAACCGGCATACCGCTCCGTCTTCGCGCGGTAACGCCCATCGACCGGCGAAATAGCGGTCAGCTGAGACAAGTCCATCGTCATACTACTATATATATGTATGGGAAATCAAGGCACAAAGATAGTGAAAGGTGAGAGCAGCGGCAAATGAAAACAACGTTTTCTATTTGGCACTGCCGAACCGCATCCTATCTTATCAAAAGATAGTGAAAGTCGGGTGCAAAGCAATCAAGCTCGCTTGAAATTGCTTTGCCGGGACGCATCCTATCTTAAATACATGTAGAGACAAGGCATGCCTTGTCTCTACCAAATCGCATACATCCCCTTTATGCACGGGAGACAAGGCATGCGTTGTCTCTACAACACGGCGACCGATACTCCGCATCCAAACCCAACGACCTTGCTTGCTTCTGCGGCAATCTGCGAAATCTGCGGGAAGCAATCTGAAATCTGAAATGACAGGCACATACTGAGAATGGTGTTTTTCTCACAGACACAGGTTGCATGGGTCAATCTTTTTCCTTACTTTTGCTTTTCATTTACAACGATACCATCGTATGAAGTACATCAAGATACATAAGGAAGGGTATTGGATTCTGCTGGGGCTTTGCTTCGTGCTGTTCGTAGTCAACCTGATTGTGTACATGCACTACCCCAAAATCATTTTCGCCATATCCACCATCCTGTCGTCGCTGATACTCATCTTCTTTACCTACTTTTTCCGCAACCCGACCCGGGTGGTCGAAATCGACGACCCCGGGCTGGTGGTGGCACCCGCCGACGGCACCGTGGTGGTGGTGGAACCGACCGAAGAGCCCGAATACTTCGGCGACCGGCGCATACAGGTGTCCATCTTCATGTCCATCTTCAACGTGCACGCCAACTGGTATCCCGTGGCAGGACACATCATGAAGTCCGTGCACCACAACGGCAACCACATGATGGCCTTCCTGCCCAAGTCGAGCACCGAGAACGAACGCTCCACGGTGGTCATCGAAACCCCGTCGGGCATCCAGGTGCTGGTGCGCCAGGTGGCCGGAGCATTGGCGCGGCGCATCGTGACCTACGCCCGCGAAGGGAAGAAATGCCGCGTGAACGAGCAGCTGGGCTTCATCAAGTTCGGCTCGCGGGTGGACCTCTACTTCCCGCTGGACACGGAGGTGTTCGTGCAGGTGGGCGACAACACCACCGGCAACGAAACCATCATTGCACGGCTGAATGAATGAAAACATAACGATTAGTAATTAGTGATTAACGGTTAACGATTAGTGCTGCGCCGCCAATCACTAATCACTAACCGTTAATCACTAATCACTAATAAACGTGACTTTAGACGAAGCGCAACAACGGGTGGACGACTGGATAAAAACCTACGGCGTGAGGTACTTTTCCGAACTGTCGAACATGGCCGTGCTCACCGAGGAGGTGGGCGAACTGGCCCGCGTCATGGTGCGCACCTACGGCGACCAGTCGTTCAAGAAATCGGACGAGGGGGCAAGCCTGGCCGACGAGATGGCCGACGTGCTGTGGGTACTCATCTGCCTGGCCAACCAGACGGGCGTGAACCTGACCGAGGCCTTCGAACACAACCTCCGCAAGAAGACTGAACGCGACCGGGAACGCCACAAGAACAATGAAAAATTAAACAGATAACACTTTCCTCATGAAAAGTAAATTTGAAGAACTCTTCGACCTTTACGGCTGCCAGCTGAGCGACGAAGCCGTGCGGCAGGAAACAGCCCGGATACTGTCCGAGCACTTTGCCGAGAACGACAACCCCGCCGTGTACAAACAATGCCTGAGCCAGATAGACCTCACCTCGCTCAACGGAAGCGACACCGCCGCCCACATCGAGGCGATGACGCGGCGGGTGAACGAGTTCCAGCAACACTTCCCCCACCTGCCCAACGTGGCCGCCCTGTGCGTGTACCCAGCCCTCGTGCCCGTGGTGAAGGAGACCCTCACCGAACCCATTGGCATTGCTGCCGTGACGGGCGGCTTCCCCGCCTCGCAGACCTTCCTCGAAGTGAAAGTGGCCGAAACGGCCATGACCGTGCTCGAAGGAGCCACCGAGATTGACGTGGTGATATCCGTCGGCAAGTTCCTCGAAGGCCGCTACGAAGAAGTGTGCGACGAACTGAGCGAAATCAAGGCCTCCTGCCGTGACGCACACCTGAAGGTCATACTCGAAACGGGCGAACTGCACACCGCCTCGAACATCAAGAAGGCAGCACTGCTCGCCATGGCCAGCGGGGCTGACTTCATCAAGACCTCCACGGGCAAGACCTCCGTGTCCGCCACCCCGGAAGCCACCTACGTGATGTGCCAGGCCATCAGCCAATGGAACGAGAAAAACCAGGCAAAAGTGGGCTTCAAACCCGCCGGAGGCATCTCCACCACCGAAGATGCCGTGAAGCACTACACGATAGTGAAAGAAATCCTCGGCAAGGAATGGCTGGACAACCGCCTGTTCCGCTTCGGCGCGAGCCGCCTGGCCAACAACCTGCTCACCTCCATCGAGGGGAAAGAAGTGAAGTACTTCTAACCGCACAGGCGCGTGCAAACCCGCCAACCAGCACATCCTAAAACCCAACAGTAACCGCAAAGAGAAACGCTTCCCGCCACCCGCGAGAAGCGTTTCTTAGTATCGCCGAGAAGCGTTTCTCACCACCGCTGAGTAACGCTTCTCGGCACCTCCGAGTAACGTTTCTCGACACAACCGACGAACGTTTCTCGACACAACCGACGAACGTCCGTCGGCACGGTCAACGAACGTCCGTCGGCACAGTCAACGAACGTCCGTCGGCACAGTCAACGAATGTCCGTCGGCAGCGGGGCTTCCGCCGGGGCGGGGAAGGCGGGTCCATACCTTCCCAAACGCGCCTTGCGCCGAAACATTTTCGCCCCTTGCTGTTGTTTTTCTCCAAATAAAAACTACCTTTGAAGCCGGAAAACAATGCGGGCATCCCGTCCCGCGCATCATACATATATAATATTATAACCCTATGGATTTCCTTGCACCGCGCCACATCGGCATTTCCGAACAGGACGAAGCCCGAATGCTTCAGGCCATCGGAGTCAACTCGCTGGACGAACTCATCGACCAGACCATCCCGGCGGACATCCGCCTGCCGCAACCGCTCAACCTGCCCCTGCCCCTCACCGAACGCCGCTATGCGGAGCACGTGGCCGAATTGGCCGCCAAGAACAAGTTGTTCACTTCGTACATCGGCCAGGGGTGGTACGACACCTGCACCCCGGCGGTCATCCAGCGCAACGTGCTGGAGAACCCCGCGTGGTACACCTCGTACACGCCCTACCAGGCGGAAATCTCGCAAGGACGGCTCGAAGCGTTGCTGAACTTCCAGACGGCCGTGGCCGACCTCACCGCCATGCCGCTGGCCAACGCCTCGCTCCTCGACGAGGCCACCGCCGCAGCCGAAGCCGCCACCATGATGTACCACCTGCGCAGCCGCGAGCAGGTGAAGGCAGGCGCGAACGTGCTGTTTGTGGACCGCCACGTGTTCCCGCAAACCCTGGCCGTGCTCCGCACCCGCATGGGCGGGCAGGACATCGAAATAGAACTGGGCGACTATGCCGCCGCGCGCTTCACCGCCCGCCACTTCGGGGCCATCGTGCAGTACCCGAATGCCGATGGCAGCATCGAGGACTACGCCGCCCTGGTGGCCGATGCCCACGCCGCCGGATGCAAGGTGGCCGTGGCCGCCGATCTGATGAGCCTGGCCCTGCTCACCCCGCCGGGCGAATGGGGGGCGGACATCGTGTTCGGCTCGGCGCAACGCTTCGGCACGCCCATGTACTACGGGGGACCCTCGGCGGCCTTCTTCGCCACCCGCAACGAGTACAAGCGCGACATGCCGGGACGCATCATCGGCATCAGCAAGGACGCCAACGGCCGCCCGGCCTTCCGGCTGGCCTTGCAGACCCGCGAGCAACACATCAAGCGTGAAAAGGCCACATCCAACGTGTGCACGGCACAGGCACTGCTGGCCGTCATGTCGGGCTTCTACGCCGTGTACCACGGGGCGGAAGGCATCCGCGCCATCGCCTCGCGCATCCACTCCATCGCCACGTACATCAACGAGCTGCTGCCCGTGTACGGCTACACGCAGCAGAACGCCGACTTCTTCGACACGCTGAAAATCAACCTGCCCGAAGGCATGACGGTGGACGACTTCCGCGCCGTGGCCCTGGAGCAGGAGGTGAACTTCCACTACTTTGCCAACGGCCAGGTGGGGCTGAGCATCGACGAAACCACCGACCTGGACGATGTGAACACCCTCATCGAGATATTTGCCACCGCCGCAGGCAACGTGCCCGCTTATGCCGAGGCGGAAGAGATAGAAGGGCTGAAGTCGTTTGACGAGAAATACGAACGCACCTCGCCTTACCTCACGCATGAAGTGTTCTGCAAATACCACACGGAAACGGACATGATGCGCTACATCAAGAAGCTGGAACGCCGTGACATCTCCCTGGCGCACTCCATGATACCGCTCGGCTCGTGCACCATGAAGATGAACGCCGCCTCGGAAATGTTCGCCCTGAGCCGACCCGAGTTCACCGGCATCCATCCCCTCGCCCCGACCGGCCAGGTGGAAGGCTACCGCGAGATGCTGACCAACCTGAGCCGCTACCTCACCGAGATAACGGGCTTTGCCGGATGCAGCTTCCAGCCCAACAGCGGGGCGGCGGGCGAATATGCCGGGCTGATGACCATCCGCGCCTACCTGCACGCCCAAGGACAGGCGGAGCGCCACGTCATCCTCATCCCCGCCTCCGCCCATGGCACCAACCCGGCCAGCTGCGTGCAGGCAGGTTTCACCCCCGTGGTGGTGGCCACCGACGAACGGGGCAACACGAACCTGGACGACTGGCGGGCCAAGGCCGAAGCACACGCCGACTGCCTGGCGGGCTGCATGATCACCTATCCCTCCACGCACGGCATCTTCGAGGGATGCATCCGCCAGATGTGCGACATCATCCACCGCTGCGGCGGGCAGGTGTACATGGACGGTGCCAACATGAACGCCCAGGTGGGGCTGACCAACCCGGGCTTCATCGGCGCGGACATCTGCCACCTCAACCTGCACAAAACGTTCGCCAACCCCCACGGCGGGGGCGGCCCGGGCGAAGGCCCCATCTGCTGCGCCAAGCACCTGGTGCCCTACCTGCCCGCCACCGATTTCGGCAATAATGTGGTATCGGCCTCGCCCTACGGCAGCGCGGGCATCACGTTCGTCACCTACGGCTACATCCTGATGATGGGAGAAGCGGGCCTCACTCGCGCCACCAAGATAGCCATCCTCAACGCCAACTACCTGGCCAAACGGTTGCAGGACACCTACGGCATCGTGTACACGGGCGAGACCGGCCACGTGGGGCACGAGCTCATCCTGGAATGCCGGGGCTTCAAGGCCGCCACGGGCATCACGGAGACCGACATCGCCAAGCGGCTGATGGACTACGGCTTCCACGCCCCCACCCTGTCGTTCCCCGTGCACGGCACGCTCATGGTAGAGCCCACCGAGAGCGAGTCGCTGGCCGAGCTGGACCGCTTCGTCCAGGCATTGGAACAGATATACGCCGAAATCAAGGAGATAGAAGGCGGCACGGCCGACCGCACCGACAACGTGCTGCTGAACGCACCGCACCCGCAGTATGCCGTGACCGCCGACGAATGGACGCATCCCTACACACGCCGCAAGGCCGCTTACCCGCTACCTTGGATAGAGGACAACAAGTTCTGGATAAACGTGGCGCGCGTGGACAACGGCTGGGGCGACCGCAACCTCATCGCTTCGTGGAACGACGAGGGAATGCTGGGATAGCCCTTCCCCAAGGGAGCGAACGCAAATAACGCAAAATACGCCCATGCCCGCAAAGAGCAGCCGCTGCCGGCACTCTTGCGGGCATGATGTCTTATTCCAAACCCGCGTATCTTTTTATAGTACATTCTGTGTCTGTGGCAGACGTGTTGTAGAGACAAGGCATGCCTTGTCTCTACATCTCTCTCCTAATATTCACATAGTTTGCCGCCACTTGCAAGACGGCAGGACTATGTGTGCTCTACGGAGACGGGGCACGCCCCGTCTCTACGACCGTGCCCGGACGACAAACTTCCTATTGCGTTTTTATAAAACAAACGGCCTGTTGGCAGATTTTAAATCAAACTCTTTTACTTATTATTCCCCCGCTCAGAACTTCACGCTCAGCCCGGCCAGGGCGGTGGTGCCGGGCATGGGGTAGCCCAGGTTGATTTCGTAGGTTTGCGCCAGCAGGTTCTCGCCGCGCAGCCACAGGTTGAGCCAGGGGGCTACCTGGAAGTCGGCCCGCACGTTCCACAGCACGAAGTCCTCCTTGACCACCGGTTCGGTGGAAGTATAAAGACCCGCGACGTATTGCACGCCAGTGGAAAGGCGGCAAATGCCCTTGCTGAACGTGCCGCCCACGTAGAGCTTGTGCTCGGGTGCTGCCACGATGGGGTTGGCCATGTACAGGTAGCTGTAGTTGCCGTCCACCGACCACGTGGCGTTGATGCGCCAGGCAGCCTGCGCCTCCACGCCCGCGTTGCGCGCCTCGCCCGTGTTCACGTTCTGCCGGCGGCCGTCCACCATCTGCGACACGATGAGGTTGTCCGCATCGATGTAGAACAGGTTCACGCCGTAGGTCAGCCGCCCGTCGAGCAGGCGTTGCGAGTAGGCAATCTCGTAGTTCCACATGCGCTCGGCTTCCAGCTGGTCATTGGCCGCTCCCCACATGAACATGTCGCGGATGACCGGGTAGTGGAAGCCCTTCGAGGCCGACAGCTTCACCTCGGCGGCGCGGGGCAGGTGGAACGACAACCCTGCCTGCGGCACCCATTCCGTGCCCGCCTGCGAATGGTGGTCTACCCGCAGCCCGGCATCAAACGTGAGCCACGCACCGATGCTTTGGCGGAAATCCACGTAACCAGCCAGTTCGTCCTGCACCTGCGGCATTCCCTTGATGGTCTCCCGTTCGCCCTCGCGTTCCCCGGCAAAGTATTCGTTCCACGCATCACCCCCAAACCGGTACCAGTCGAAGCCCGCCGTGACGCGGTTGCCCCGGAAGAACGTGGCACTTTGGTAGAGCGAGAGTCCCATCATGTAGTCCGTGGAGTTAAACTGATAGTCCAACGGCGTTTCGCCCGCCGAGGGCTGGTAGCCGTCGTCCACGCGGTGGCGGCCCCAATTGTAGAAGAAGCTCACCGCCCCCGAAGTCTTTTCGTAATGGTTCTCCACGGTCAGCGAGGTCATGCCCCGGGTGATGCGCTGGAAGGCATCCACGAGCGGCGCGTCCACCGTGCCGGGCGTGGCGGCGTTGAAGTGCGTTACGTTCACGTCGGCACGAGCCCGCCAGGCGTCGGACAAGTCGTAGCCCAGCCGGGCATAACCGCCGTATTGCTCGAAGCCCATGTTGGCACGATGGCCGTCGGTGCGGTTGTACGAGGCACTCACCGCGCTGCTGAAGCGTCCCTTGCGCACCAGGTTGGTGGCCTCGGTCTGGAGGGTGTTGTACGAACCGTAGCCCACGGTGGCCTGGGTGCTCACCCCGTCGGCGGGCATCCGGCGCGTCACGATGTTAATCACACCGCCCATGGCGTTCGACCCGTAGAGCACCGAAGCCGGGCCGCGAAGCACCTCCACCCGCTCGGCCAGGAACGACTGGTAGGCATCGGCGATGGGGTGGCCGAACAGCCCCATGTACTGCGGATGCCCGTCGATGAGCACCATCATGCGTCCCGACCCGCCACTTAGGCCACGCAGCGAGATGCCGCCCGCCGACCCGTCGGACACGCCGAAGCCCATCACGCCCCGCGCGGTGACGAAAAGCCCCGGCACCTGCTCGCTCAGCATGGGCAGCAACGAGGGAGCATGTTCCAGTTCAATCTGCGGGCGGTCGAACACGGTGACCGTCTGCGACAGGTGGCGCACATCGGTCACATGGCGTGTGCCGGTGACCACCACTTCTTGTATTTCCCGGTTGTAACGCACGGCGGTGGTGTCCTGCGCCCACGCCATGCCCGGCATGGCCAATGCCATTAGGATAAACAGTTTCTTCATATTTTATTTCAAATTACAGATTTCAGATTACAGATTGAGGGAGACGATTGACGCAAATCGCGCAAGCGAAAGCAGATGATTTTTCTTTGCTTGCGGCGGCAAAGGTACGGACACTTTCCTGCCCCGGCCTTATCCGTTTCACCGAAAAAGATACCTTTGTTACCGCAAATGCAGCTTCCCCGAAAATAATGCGCTTTTTGTTAGCTTTTGTTAATTCCATTTGCTATCTTTGCCCCCGTTAATTTACTTATTCATTCACTATTTTAAAACTTTATCCGTATGAAAAAGGCAAGTATCTTCGTGGCGGCCCTCCTGCTGGCCACGGCCGGCGTGCAAGCGCAGGAACAGGAAACCACCACGTATGGCCCGCAGGCCGGCAGCTTCGGCGTGGAATTGAACTTCACGCCTTTCGGCAACAGCGTGTTCAGCACGCAAGGCATCAAGGTGCGCTACTTCTTCAACGAGAGAATGGCCATCCGCGGAACGATTGACTTCACGGCATCGCCGCGCACGGATCTCTCCTACAGTGTGATCAACCAGGGTACAGCCGATGAGCGCGAAGTGGAATACAAGTCGAAGAGCAGCACCGGCTCGTTTGCCATCGCGCCGGGCTTCGAATACCACTTTGCCTCCTTCAAGCGGGGGAGCGCGTATGCTGGAGCCGAGGTGGGCTTCGGGGTGCAAACCGCCTCGTACAAGCTGACGAACGACTACAACGATGCCAGCACCACCGTCAAGGGTGCCAACTACGATGTCACCGGCAGCGGCGCGACGGGCAACCGCGCCAGCACCAGCTTCGGCGCAGGGCTGTTCACGGGCGTGGACTTCTACGTGTTCAAGAACCTGTACGTGGGCGCGGAGCTGGGCCTGCGCTTCACCACCACCACCGAAGGCAAGGTAACCGTGAAGACAACCGACAACTTGGGTGACACGCTGCTCGAAGAAACCATCGACGACCATGCCCGCAGCAGCTCGTTCGGCTTCTTCTGCGAACCCTCGTTCCGCCTGGGCTGGACATTCTGATAAACCTCTTATTTCATGTTTTTTTCTTTTGGGCGCATGTCCCCTCCAAGGGGCGTGTGCCTTTTTCGTTGCATTCCCGCTTGCCCCATACGCGCACGGCTGTAACATTTTTCCGCATTTTCTTTTCAATTTATTTGTCAAATCGCAAAACATGCGTATATTTGCAACCGGAATCATTCAAGCAACCGAAGCATGACACGATTTTACGCATACTTTTATTTTTACTTTTACCCCAACCGGTGAGAGCAGGATAAACGTATGCTATCCATAGAGACGATTAAAAACGAAATAAACAGAAATCCTGCTCGAAACCTTTCGGGCAGGATTTTTTTTCGCGCGGAAACACAGAAACGCGGAAGCGCAAAATCGCAGAAACGCAGAAACGCAGAAACGATTCGACGGTTACGCGATTCAGCGATTCAGCGATTCAGCGATTCAGCGATTTAGCGATTTAGCGATTTAGCGATTTAGCAACATAAACACCATTTACAATGAAACGGATAGCCATACAAGGAGTAAGCGGGGCGTTCCACGAAATTGCCGCGCGGGAATATTTCCAAGGCGAACGGGTGGAAGCGGTGCCTTGCAACACGTTCAAAGACCTGTTCCGCACCCTGGCCGCCGACCCCGCGCTGCCGGGCATCGTGGCGATAGAAAACACCATCGCGGGCAGCCTGCTGCAAAACCACAACCTGCTGCGCGAGAGCGGCTGCCTCATCGCGGGCGAACACAAGCTGCGCATCGAGCACCACCTGGCCGCCCTGCCGGGGCAGCGCATCACCGACATCAGCGAAGTGCGCTCGCACCCCATCGCCCTGATGCAGTGCGAGGACTTCCTCGACAACCACCGCTACATGCGGGCCGTGGAAAGCGAGGACACCGCCCTGGCCGCCCAGGACATCGCCGTGAAGGGGCTGCGCGGCACCGCCGCCATCTGCAGCCGGCTGGCCGCCGACCAGTACGGGCTGGAGGTGCTGGCCGCGGGCATCGAGACGAACAAGCGCAACTTCACCCGCTTCCTCATCGTGGCGCAACCAGAACTGGCGCGGAGCATGACGCAGGGCGAACAAGTGGACAAGGCCACACTGGTGTTCACCCTGCCCCACGAGGAAGGCAGCCTCTCGAAAGTGCTCACCATCCTGTCGTTCTACCACAACAACCTCACCAAGATACAGTCACTGCCCATCATCGGCAAGGAATGGGAATACCAGTTCTACATCAACCTCACGTTCACCGATTACACCCGCTACCGCCAGTCGCTCGATGCCATCCGGCCCTTGGTAAGCGGCTTCCAGAACCTGGGGGAATACAAGGCCTGCAACAATTGAGAATTGAAAGTTGAGAATTGAAAATTGAAAGTTGGCTTGCGCCGCACGGACCGTTTTCAATTTTCAACTCTCAATTTTCAACTCTCAATTAGCTTCCGTTTTCCATTTTCAACTTTCAATTAACATGATACTTCCTGCCAACCGACTGAACACAGTCTCCGAATACTACTTCTCCGCCAAGCTGCGGGAAGTGGCGCAAATGAACGCCGAGGGCAAGCACGTCATCAACCTCGGCATCGGCAACCCCGACCTGCCGCCTTCCGAAGCCACCATCGAAGCCTTGTGCGCCGATGCCCGGCGGCCCGACGCGCACGGCTACCAAAGCTACAACGGCCTGCCCGAGCTGCGCCAGGCCTGGGCCGGGTGGTATGCCCGGTGGTACGGCGTCGAGCTCGACCCCGACACGGAGATATTGCCCCTCATCGGGTCGAAGGAAGGGGTGCTGCACACCACGCTCGCCCTGGTCAATCCCGGCGACGGGGTGCTGGTGCCCGACCCCGGCTATCCCACCTACACCTCGGCCAGCCGCCTGTGCGAGGCGAGGGTCATTCCCTACCCGCTGGACGAGGCGCGGGGCTGGACGCCCGACTTCGAGGCATTGGAACGCATGGACCTCACCGGCGTGAAGCTGATGTGGGCGAACTACCCCAACATGCCCACCGGGGCGCGCGCCACACGCAGCCTGTTCGAACGGCTGGCGGACTTCGCCCGGCGGCACGGGATAGTGGTGGTGAACGACAACCCCTACAGCTTCATCCTCAACGACGAGAAACTGAGCATCCTCTCCGTGCCGGGCGCACGGGACGTGTGCATCGAGCTGAACTCCATGAGCAAGGCGCACAACATGGCGGGCTGGCGCATGGCCGTGCTGGCCTCGAACGCGCAATTCGTGCAATGGGTGCTGCGCGTGAAGTCCAACGTGGACTCGGGCATGTACCGCCCCATGATGAAGGGCGCGGTGCAGGCCCTGCACAACCCGCCCGCGTGGCACGACGAGATGAACCGCGTGTATGCCCGCCGCCGCGCCACCGCCTGCCGCATCATGGACGCGCTGGGCTGCCGCTACGACCCCGGGCAGGTAGGCATGTTCCTGTGGGCGCGCATCCCCGACCGCTACCGCGATGCCGCCCAACTGGCCGACGAGGTGCTCTACGGCAAGCACGTGTTCATCACCCCGGGACACATCTTCGGCGACCGGGGCACCCGCCACGTGCGCATCTCGCTATGCTGCAACGAGCAGATGCTGGAAGAGGCACTCCGGCGGTTAACGGTTAGTGATTAACGATTAGTGATTAGCGGTTAATGATTAGTGATTAACGGTCAACGAGAACATCTGCAGTTCTACGATTATACGATTAAGCAGTTCCGCGATTAAGCGATTAAACGATTAAACGATTATGACAGACTTACAACCCATCCTGCTGCCGGGCATCGACCCGAAGCGCCCGCTGCTCATCGCCGGGCCGTGCAGCGCCGAGACAGAAGAACAAGTGATGAACACCGCCCGCAGCCTGGCCGAATGCGGCGTGAAGATATTCCGCGCAGGCATCTGGAAGCCCCGCACCAAGCCGGGCGGATTCGAGGGCGTGGGCACCGAAGGCCTGCGCTGGCTCAAGGAAGTGAAGGCCGAAACGGGCATGTACACCGCCACCGAAGTGGCCACGGCCAAACACGTGTTCGAAGCCCTGAAATACGGCGTGGACATCCTGTGGATAGGCGCGCGCACCTCGGCCAACCCCTTCGCCATGCAGGAGATAGCCGACGCGCTCGAAGGCGTGGACATCCCCGTGCTGGTGAAGAACCCCGTGAACCCCGACCTGGAGTTGTGGATCGGCGCGTTGCAGCGCATCTACAACGCCGGCATCCGGCGGCTCGGAGCCATCCACCGCGGCTTCAGCTCGTACGACAAGAAGCTGTACCGCAACCTCCCCCAGTGGCACATCCCCATCGAGCTGCACCGCCAGCTGCCCGGGCTGCCCATCCTGTGCGACCCCAGCCACATCGGCGGCAAGCGCGAACTCATCGCCCCCCTCTCGCAGCAGGCCATGGACCTCAACTTCGACGGACTCATCATCGAGTCGCACTGCGACCCCGACCACGCCTGGAGCGACGCCGCCCAGCAGGTCACGCCCGACGTGCTCGCCCTCATCGTGGGCAACCTCGTCATACGCGACACGAAGCAGACCACCGAAAACCTCTCCCTGCTGCGCAAGCAGATAGACGAGATAGACAACGACCTGCTCGCCCTCCTGGCACGCCGCATGAGGGTGTCGCGCGAGATAGGCACGTACAAAAAGGAACACAACATGCCCATCCTGCAAGAGCAACGCTACGAGGAAATCCTGCACAAGCGCGTGGCGCAGGCCGCCGAAATGGGCATGAGCGAGGACTTCATGCGCACGGTGCTCGTGGCCATACACGAAGAGTCCGTGCGGCACCAGATGGAAATCATGAAGCAGGATTAGGCTGCGCCGGGATTGGCACTGCATGCGAGATTGGGGCTATGCCCGAGATTAGCAGCGCGAGATTAGGCCAGATGCCGGGATTGTTAGCCCTTGCATACGAAATTTATTTGCGTTATATTTGCATCAATATCGGCGAAGCCTAATCCCGTGCAGCTAATCTCGGGCATTGCCCCAATCTCGGGCATTGCCCTAATCTCGCCCGAAGGGCCAATATCAATAATAAAAAATATGAAACGTATCATCAACACGCAGCAGGCACCCGCCGCCATCGGCCCCTACAGCCAGGCGGTGGAAGTGAACGGAACGCTCTACATTTCCGGACAGTTGCCCGTCGACCCCGCCACCGGGCGGATTGAGTCCGACGACGTGGCCGCGCAGACGGCCCAATCGTTCAAGAACATCGCGGCCATCCTCGAGGCGGCGGGCTACACCTCCGCCGACGTGGTGAAACACACCGTGTTCCTGGCCGACATGGCCGACTTCGCCGCCATGAACGACGTGTACCGCCAGGTCTACGCCGCCGACTGCCCGGCACGCTCGGCCTTCGCCGTCAAAGCCCTGCCCATGGGCGCGCGGGTCGAGATAGAGACCATCGCCATGAAAGGCTGACGCATGCCAACCGGCACCGGGACAAGGAGGAAACGCCGTTACTACGCAGCCGGATTTCCGCAGGCACGGAATAAAATTTCCGTCAGTACGGAATAAAATTTCCGCACGCACGCCGCCCCGGCACGGACGACACCCCCGGAGGACGGCTTACATGCCGCTGTGGCAGCCCTGCCCGCGCACGCGGCCTCTTCCCCCTTTCAAAAAAAAACACTACTTTTGCGTCACCAAACAGACGCAATTTATCAACACATCAAATTATCAGTGATATGGAATTAATGACCAAAAGCCCCCTGCAAATAGCACGGGGCCACTACCAGCCGAAGATGCCCGCCGTGCTCAAAGGGCACGTCACGCTGCGGGAAGGCGCCGCCACGCAGTCGGTGGCCGACCAGGCTGAAATCAAGCAATTGTTCCCCAACACCTACGGGATGCCGCTCATCACATTCGAAGCGGGCGAAGCCAAGGAACACCCGGCAGTGAACGTGGGCGTGATACTCTCCGGCGGGCAAGCCCCGGGCGGGCACAACGTCATCTCCGGCCTGTACGACGGGCTGAAGGCGTTGAACCCGGCGAACAAGCTGTACGGCTTCCTCGGCGGCCCGAGCGGGCTGGTGGACCACAAGTACCTCGAACTGACTGGCAACATCATCGACGAATACCGCAACACGGGCGGCTTCGACATCATCGGGTCGGGACGCACCAAGCTGGAAGAAACGGAACAATACGAAAAAGGTGCCGAAATCTGCCGCCAGCTGGGCATCAAGGCCATCGTCATCATCGGCGGCGACGACTCGAACACGAACGCCTGCGTGCTGGCCGAATATTACAAGCAAAAGAACTACGGCATCCAGGTCATCGGCTGCCCGAAGACCATCGACGGCGACCTGAAGAACGAAATGATCGAAACCTCGTTCGGCTTCGACACGGCCTGCAAGGTGTACTCCGAACTGATCGGCAACATCCAGCGCGATGCCAACTCGGCCAAGAAATACTGGCACTTCATCCGCCTCATGGGCCGCTCGGCCTCGCACATCGCCCTGGAATGCGCCCTGCAAAGCCAGCCCAACATGTGCATCGTGTCGGAAGAAGTGGAAGCCAAGAACATGACGCTGAACGACATCGTGGAACAAATCGTGGACGTGATCGTGGCACGCGCCAACGCCGGAATGAACTTCGGCACGGTGCTCATCCCCGAAGGGCTCATCGAATTCATCCCCGCCATGAAGCGGCTGATTGCCGAACTGAACGACCTGCTGGCACACAACGAAGACTTCAACGCCCTGGAAACGGACGACGAAAAACGCCAGTACGTGAAAGGGATGCTCTCGCCCGAAAGCAGCCAGGTGTACCGCGACCTGCCCAAAGGCATCGCCCGCCAGCTGACGCTGGACCGCGACCCGCACGGCAACGTGCAGGTGTCGCTCATCGAAACGGAAAAGCTCCTCATCGAAATGGCGGCCAAACGACTGGCCAAGCTGAAGGCCGAAGGCAAGTACAAAGGCAAATTCTCGCCGCTGAGCCACTTCTTCGGCTACGAAGGCCGCTGCGCCATCCCGTCGAACTTCGATGCTGACTACACGTATTCGCTGGGCTACACGGCAGCCATCCTGATTTCGGAGGGGAAAACGGGCTACATGTCGTCGGTGCGCAACCTCACCGCCCCCGCCGACCAATGGATTGCGGGCGGCGTGCCCATCACCATGATGATGAACATGGAACGCCGCAACGGCAAGATGAAACCGGTCATCCAGAAAGCCCTCGTCCGCCTGGACGGTGCGCCGTTCAAGTACTTCGAAAAGCACCGCAAGAGCTGGGCCAACGAAACCTCGTACATCTACCCGGGCCCCATCCAGTACTACGGCCCCGCCGAAGTGTGCGACCAGCCGAGCAAGACGCTGATGCTGGAACAAGGGAAGTGAGGCTTTCGTCACTTGCCATCCTAACGAAAAAGCCGCCCCGGAAACCGGGACGGCTTTTCTTGCATCAATCCTAAGGGTCATCCCCCTACTCCACCTCTTCAATCCCGCCCTCGTACACACCGGCGAGGGAGCGGCCTTGCGCATCCTGCAAATCGTAGCGGATGACGTATTGCCCGGGCGAAGGGCGGTCCACTTCGACCGTGCCCGAGCTGAACGCCCAAACGGTACCCGCAGGCTGGGAGACGTGCCACGTGCCCCAATGCTCGCCCTCCATGACGAAACCGGGCGAGAGCGTGTAAGGGACGAACTTGGCGTATTCCGCATCCGGGCCTTTCGCGGCAGGCGGCAGAAAGTCCGTCACCATCCGGTACTCGCCCCGGGGCAGGCTGTCGCGCACATCCACCGGCACAAACAATTCCAAGGTGAGATATTCGCCCGTGCCCGTCAGGTCGGCCAGGTCGATGCCTCCCGTGGCCAGACACAGGGTGAACAGATCGGACTTGCCCGTACTATAAGGCTCGCGCATGTACTGGCGCACGGCCTGGACGAAGTACTTCACCCCCACCCGGCAGCGGGCCTCGACCCCGCCGACCGTCACGGTGACGTAGGTATCGCCCGGTGCCACGGCGGTCACCAGGCCACCGGAAGTCACGGTGGCCACCGCCTCGTCCTCCGACCTCCATGCGGGCAGGAACTCGGCGGCATCCTTAGTGGCTTCCACCTGTGCGGCCAGCTGCACGGTCTCGCCCACCGAAAGCACCACGTCGGTTTCGCTCAGCAGAACGGAGGTCACCTCGTTGCGCTTGCAGGCCACAAGCGTCAGCAACGCAAACAGGAACAGCAGGCGGTAGGTCATCGCTCCAATCGGGTTCAATCCAGCACCGTCACCCAGCCGTGCGTGTCAGGCTCGTCGCCATACTGGATGGCACGCAGCTTGTGGTACAACTTCTCACACCAGGGACCGGGCTTGCCGTCCTTGGCGAAAACGTAGGACTTGCCGTTGTCCAGGTCGTCAATGCGTTCGATGGGGCTGATGACCGCCGCCGTGCCGCACGCCCCGGCTTCGTCGAACGTGTCCAGCTCTTCCAAGGCAATGGGGCGGCGTTCCACCGTCAAGCCCAAGTCCTCCGCCAGCACCATGAGGCTCTTGTTGGTGATGGAGGGGAGGATGGAGGTGGACTTGGGAGTCACGTAGGTATTGCCCTTGATGCCGAAGAAGTTGGCCGCGCCGCATTCATCGATGTACTTGCGTTCCTTCGCGTCAAGGTAGAACACGTTGGAATAGCCCAAGCGATGCGCCTCCTCCCCGGCGTTGAGGCTGGCGGCGTAGTTGCCGCCTATCTTGTAAATGCCCGTGCCGAGCGGGGCGGCGCGGTCGTACTTGCGGGTCACGACAAACGGGGTGGTCTGAAAACCGCCCTTAAAGTACGGCCCCACCGGGGTGACAAACAGGATAAACTCATATTCCGCAGCGGGCTTCACGCCCACTTGAGCACTCGTACCGATGAGCAGCGGGCGGATGTACAGCGACGCGCCCGATTCGTAGGGCGGAATGAAACGTTCGTTAAGCTTCACCGCCCGGACGACGGCTTCCTCGAACTTCTCCACCGGCAACTTGGCCATGGCTATGCCGTCGCAGGAGGATTGCAGACGCTTGGCGTTCTCGTCCATGCGGAAGATGCGTATCTTGCCGTCGCGCCCGCGGAACGCCTTCAGTCCCTCGAAGGCTTCCTGCCCGTAGTGCAGGCAGGTGGCCGCCATGTGCAGGGTGACCTGCTCGTCGGTGTGCACTTCCAGTTCGCCCCATGCGCCGTTCGCATATTTGCAGCGGACGTTGTAATCGGTCTTCATGTAACCGAATGACAGATTGCTCCAATCAATTTCATTCATAATATTTTAATTTCAGATTTCAAACTTCAGATTTCAGATTGTTTCCCGCAGATAGCGCAGATTGTCGCAGATGCCATGTTTGCTTCTGTCCGTAGGGCGATGCCCTACGCTGAGAGCCACAAGGCCATTGGCCTTGCTCCTCACTCCTCACCTCTTACCTCTCACTCCTTACCTCTTGCCTCTCACTCCTGCTCCAGCCACAGCACCGCCTCGTTGCCCATATTAAACAACAAATCTATCACGCTTAGGTTCGGCAGGAAACCATATTTTTGTGCAAATACCTGATAATAGGGCTTGCCGTCCGGGAGTACCGGCGGACGTTTCGGGTGGATGGCCTCGCGCAAGTCGAGCACGTCACCGCCCCAGTCGGCTACGTATTCCGTGGTCAGCTCCAGACGGGGATGCAAGTCGAGCAGGCGGAGCGTCACCTCCAGCAAAGCCCCGTTGAAATCCCACAGGTACGTCCACTTCTTTTCATACAACGGACGGAAGTCGTCCTGGTAATATTCGAAATACGGGGTCGAACGATAGGCGGCCTCCAAGGCGCGCCAATGCTGCACCTGCCAGTCGGTGTGGTAAGCGATACGCACCTCGCGCATCGGCTGCTTCCCGCCGCTCAGTTTCTCCACCGGCACAGTCAAGTCCATCACGCCGTTGGCCGTGGCGATGCGGCAGCGGTTGCGGTAGGTCTGCTTCACGTAGTGGTCGCACGCTTCGAGCCACACCGTCCCCGCCCCGGCCATGACCCGGTAATATTCCACCGGGGCGAGGTAGGCGGAGGAAAGAAGAATACCCCCTAAATCCCCTGAAGGGGACTTCCTATTTGCCATTGACTATTTACTCGTAGTTAGTAGCTATCAGCTCGTAGTTAGTAGCTCGTAACTCGTAGCTTGTAGCTTGTAGCTGAATTACCTTCCCGCCGCCTTGAAGAAGCGGTTCCAGCGGATTTTCCCTTCGAAGAGCCCTTTGTCCTTGTCGAGCGACAGCCACACGAACATGGGCGTGCCCACAATGTGGTCCTCGGGCACAAAGCCCCAATAACGGGAGTCGGCCGACTTGTGGCGGTTGTCGCCCAGCATCCAGTAGTAGTCCATCTTCACGTCGTAGTGCGTGGCGGGCGAGCCGTTGATGTAAATGGTGCTGTCGCGCACTTCCAGCTTGTTATGCTCGTAGGTGCCGATAATGCGTTCGTACACGGGCAGGTTGTCGAGAGTCAAAGCCAGCCGGTCGCCTTTCTTCGGGATGTAGAGCGGCCCGTAGTTGTCGCGGTTCCAGCCCAGGCGTTCGCTTGCGCCGAGGGGATACACCTCGCCGCCGAAATAAGGCGGTTCCACCACGATGTGTTCCACCCCTTTCACTTTGGAGATCTTCGAGCGCATGTCCTGCGTGAGCGGCAAGTGGTACACGGGTTTGCCCGCTTGCAGGCCGAGGTAGGCCGCCACATCGGGGTTGATGCCGTCGCGGTACACCTCGAAGTGCCAATTGCTCACGCCCATCTTTTTTAGGAAATCATGCCGCATCAGCGTGCCGTCCGTCTGGACGAAATAGTTGTGCTGGATGCCCTCGAAGTGGGGCTGTGCCGTGCCGTTGATGTACACCTGGTTGTCTTTCAGCAGGAAAGTGTCGCCCGGCAAGCCCACACAGCGTTTCACGTAGTTTTCGCGCCGGTCCACGGGACGGTACACGATTTCGCCGAAAGTGGCCTTGTCGTTCATCACCCGGTCACGCCCGTAGACATGCACCAGGGTGTAGAAGTCGGGATTCTGCTGCTTGAGGGCCACCGTGTCGCCGGTGGGGAAGTTGAACACCACGATGTCATTGCGCTCCACCGAGCGGAGGCCTTTCAGGCGGCGGTATTCCCATTGCGGCTTCTCGATGTACGACTTGGTGCCGATGATGGGCATGGTGTGCTGCGCCAGGGGGAAGGAGAGCGGCGTCATGGGCACGCGCGGCCCGTAGGTGGCTTTGCTCACTGCCAGGAAGTCGCCCACGAGGAGCGTCTTTTCGAGCGACGAGGTAGGTATCTGATAGTTCTGAAACAGGAAAGCGAAGATGAAATACACCGCCACGAGGGCAAAGACAATCGCGTCCACCCAGCCCATGACGCTGCGCAGGGCTTTGTTCTTGATGCGTTTCCACCAGTCCCACGGCACGAGCTTGGTGACGAACACGTCGAAGAAAAACGGCGTAAGCAGCAGCCACCAGTAGCTGTCCACCCACACAATAAACAATATGTACACCACCGATGCCGCGCAGCCTTTCACCCATTGCGCCACGGTGGCTTCTTTCAGACGAGAGAGTATTTTATTCATTTCAGATTTCAGATTTCAAATTTCAGATTCCAGATTGTTTCCCGCAGATTTCGCAGATAAACGCAGATTTTTGGAGACGGGGACAGCCCGCTGTTCATTGTTCATTGTTCATTGCCCATCAGGTCCTCCATGCCCAAAAAGCCTTTCTTGCCAACGGTGAACTCCGCCGCCACCACCGCGCCGAGCGCGAAGCCCTCGCGGCTCTTGGCATCGTGCGTGATGGTGATGCTGTCCACAGCCGACTCGTAGCGCACGGTGTGTATGCCGGGCACTTCGCCCTCGCGGATGGAGCGGATGGGCAGTTCGTCGGGGGCGGCGGCCTGCTCCTTCACCCAGCGGGTTTTGCGGTCGAGCTTTTCCAGGATGCCCTCGGCCAGCGTGATGGCCGTGCCGCTCGGCGCGTCGAGCTTGTGCGTGTGGTGCACCTCGGTCATCGTCACGTCGTATTGCGGGTAGCGGTTCATCAGCCCGGCCAGGTATTTGCTCAGCATCATGAAGAGGTTCACGCCGAGGCTGAAGTTGGACGACCAGAACAGCGTGTGCCCCCCTTCGGCCACTTCGCGCTTCACCTGGTCGAGCTGCGCCGTCCAGCCCGTGGTGCCCGACACCACCGGCACGCCTGCCGCCCACGCCCGTCGGTAGTTGTCCAACGCCACTTGCGGCGCGGTGAATTCGATGGCCACGTCGGCACTGCGGAAGGCGGGCGAGCCGAAGTCCTCCGTGTTGTTCACGTCTATCACGGCGACAATCTCATGTCCCCGCTCGCGGGCTATCCGCTCAATGAGCCTGCCCATCTTGCCGTATCCTATAAGAGCTATTTTCATATGCTTAATCGTTATAATCGCGGAAACGCTGAATCGCTTGAATCGCGGAATCGTTATAATCGCTTAATCGCGGAAACGCTTGAATCGCGGAATCGTTATAATCGCTTAATCGCGGAAACGTTATAATCGCTTAATCGCGGAAACGCCGAAACGCTTTCAGCAGTCCCGCGATTCCGCGATTCTGCGATTCTGCGATTCTGCGATTAGAAACGTCTCATCCTTCCCGTGCATAGTCTAGGCACTCCAGCATTTCCTCTTTCGAGGCGGTCTGGTCGATGCGCACGTCGCCCGCCGCGGCCAGCAGCGTGAAGTTGATGGTCTGCGAACGGTTCTTCTTGTCGTGCGTCATCAGTTCCAGCAGCGCGTCGTATTGCGTGCAGGTAAAATCGAACCCGCCGTAATGCGCCTTGGCCAGCCGGAGCAAGGCCTGCACGTCGCTTGCCGGGAAGCCCAGGCGGACGTGCGACAGGTAGGCCTCGCACACCAGCCCCCACATCACCGCGTAGCCGTGCGGCAGCGGGTGCGGCGTGCGGTAGGAGAGGCTTTCGAACGCGTGCCCGAACGTGTGCCCCAGGTTCAACGCCTTGCGCAGCCCCCGCTCGGTAGGGTCTTGCGCCACAATGCGTTCCTTGATAGCGATGTTGCGCCCCAACAGCGGTTTCAAGGCGGGCAGGTCGAAACGTTCCAGGTCGAAGCGCAACACCTCCGCCCACGCCTCGCGGCTGTCGAGCAGGGCGTGCTTCACCATTTCGGCGAAGCCGGAGAGCAGGTTGCGGCCGTCCAGCGTGCGCAGGAAGTCCACGTGCACCAGCACCGCCCGCGCGGGGGCGAACACGCCGATTTCGTTTTTCAGCCCGAGGAAGTTCACCCCCGTCTTGCCGCCCGTGGCCGCGTCCACCGCGCCCAGCAGGGTGGTGGGCAGGTTCACGTAGTCCATGCCCCGCTTAAAGGTGGAGGCCGCGAAGCCGCCCAGGTCGGTCACCATGCCGCCGCCGAGGTTGACCAGGAGCGACGCGCGGGTAGCCCCGTGCTCGCTCAGGTAACGCCACACGCGGGTGGCGGCATCCAGCGTCTTGTGCTCGTCGCCCGCCGGGACGGTCACCACGTGCGCCCCGCGCAGGCACTCCGCCCGCTCCAAGAGGCGGGGCAGGCACAGCGCATGCGTGTGCTCGTCCGCCAGCACGAACACCTGCCCGGCAGGCCGTCCCTCCACCCAGGGGAGCAGGGCCGCCTGCAAGTCGTCGCACATCCGCGTATGTCCTCCGTCCGTCTGCATTGCGCCACAAAGGTAAGGCAATTATGCGGGATATGAAAGGGCGGGAAGGGGAATTTCCTTCCCCTCCGCCGTTGCCCGTTCGGCGGAGAATGCCTACTTTTGCATCACAGCCGTCAATCACTAATCACTAATCACTAATCATTAAACATTAAACATTAAACATTAAACATTAAACATTATGCTCGACTTTCTCAACAGCCGCCGCACCATCCGGCGGTACACCGGCCGCCCCATCGACCCCGCGCTGCTCGACCGCCTGCTCGAAGCCGCCTGCCGCGCCTCGAACACGGGCAACATGCAAGCCTACAGCGTAGTAGTAACCACCGACCCGGCCATCAAGGCAGCCCTCGCCCCGGCGCACTTCAACCAGCCCATGGTGCAGGCCGCGCCCGCCGTGCTCACGTGGTGCGCGGACTACAACCGCTTCTCGCGCTGGTGCGAATGCCGCCGCGCCGACGCCTGCTACGACAACTTCCAGTCGTTCATGGCCTCCGCCATCGACACGCTGCTGGCCGCGCAGACCTTCGCCACCGCCGCCGAGGCCGAGGGGCTGGGCATCTGCTACCTGGGCACCACCACGTACAACGCGGGCGAAATCATCGACGTGCTGCACCTGCCCCGCCTGGTGGTGCCCGTCACCACCATCACCGTGGGCTGGCCCGACGAGCAGCCCGCGCAAACGGACCGCCTGCCGCTCGATGCCACCGTGCACCGCGACACGTACCGCGACTTCACGCCCGGGGACATCGACCGCCTGTATGCCGCCAAGGAGAGCCTGCCCGAAAACCGCCAGTTCGTGCTCGAAAACGGCAAGGAAACGCTGGCGCAGGTGTTCACCGACGTGCGCTACCCGCGCCGCAACAACGAGCCGTTTTCCGACAAGTTCATCGCCGTGCTCAAGCAGCAGGGATTTTTGAAATGACTTGCTTGCCGAGGCTCCGCACAAGCCTTGCAGACGGAGTAACCAAATTCTCCCCCTTTGGGGGAGTTAGAGGGGGCAGGGAGGGCAGGGAAATCCCGCAGGCACGGAAATATTTTTCCGCAGGCACGGAAATAAAATTCCGTACCAACGGAAATAAAATTCCGCACGCACGCCGCCGGGCACGCCTGAAGGTGGCCGGATTTTTCCTGTTTGGAACGGGGGAAAAGGTCGTTGTATTCCGTTTTAAACTGTCAAAACGAAAGCCAAAAAGGGAACATTATATATAAACAGAAACATAAACAATTCCCTCTATAGGGGGATGGTCGTTTTTTTGCCCTTGCAAGCGCGGCTTTTTTCGCTATCTTTGCTCCCACAAACACACATAAACGCACGTATCATGGCAACAATCAAACCATTCAAAGGCATCCGCCCGCCCAGGCAGCTGGCGGCACAGGTGGCCTCGCGCCCCTACGACGTGTTGAACTCCGAAGAAGCCCGCCGCGAAGCCGAGGGCAACCCCCTGTCGCTCTACCACATCATCAAGCCAGAGATAGACTTCGCACCCGGCACGGACGAACACGCCCCCGAGGTGTACGCCAAGGCGGCCGAGAACTTCCGGAAGTTCCGCGACAACGGCTGGCTGGTGCAGGACGACCGCGAGCACTATTACGTCTACGCCCAGACGATGGACGGACGCACGCAATACGGCCTGGTGGTGTGCGCCTCGGTGGACGACTACATGACGGGCAAAATCAAGAAACACGAGCTGACCCGCCGCGACAAGGAAGAGGACCGCATGAAGCACGTGAGGGTGAACAACGCCAACATCGAACCCGTGTTCTTCGCCTACCCGCACCGCGACGAGCTGGACCGCCTCGTGGCCGACGTGGCGAAGGGTGAGCCGGAATACGACTTCACCGCCCCCGACGGCGTGGGACACCACTTCTGGGTCATTTCGGACGAAGCCGCCATCCGCCGCATCACGGAAATCTTTGCCGCCATGCCCGCCCTGTACATCGCCGACGGCCACCACCGCAGCGCCGCCGCCGCACTCGTGGGCGACGAGAAACGCCGCCAGAACCCGCACCACCGCGGCGACGAGGAATACAACTACTTCATGGCCGTGTGCTTCCCCGACAACCAGCTCACCATCATCGACTACAACCGCGTGGTGAAGGACCTCAACGGCCTGACCGACGACGAGTTCCTCGCCCGGCTGGCCCGGCACTTCACCGTGGAACGGAAAGGAAAAGACGTGTACAAACCCAATAAACTGCACAATTTCTCGTTATACCTCTCGGGCGAATGGTATTCGCTCACGGCGCACCCGGACACCTACGACGACCACGACCCCATCGGCGTGCTCGACGTCACCATCTCGTCGCGCTACATCCTGGACGAGCTGCTCGGCATACGCGACCTGCGCAGCGACAAGCGGGTGGACTTCGTGGGCGGCATACGCGGGCTGGGCGAGCTGAAACGGCGCGTGGACAGCGGCGAAATGCGGGCGGCACTGGCCCTCTACCCCGTGTCCATGAAGCAACTCATCGACATCGCCGACTCGGGCAACATCATGCCGCCCAAGACCACGTGGTTCGAGCCCAAACTGCGCTCCGGGCTGGTGATACACGAGCTGGCGTGAGGAGCCTCCCCAAACCCCTCCCGAGGAGGGGCTTTCAATTGTTCAAACTGAAAGAGTGGAGGCTTAAGACCGTTTATATAAGATAGAATGAACATAGTGCCAACAGATAATACGGACTATCTCAAGCCCCTCCTCGGGAGGGGTTGGGGAGGCATTTTGAGGGGTCGGGGAGGCCTTGGAGGGGCGTGCCTCCTCTTCCTCTGCCTGCTCCTGCTGCTCCCCTCCTGCGGGGTGAAGAAGCGGGTGAAAAAGGCAGACAAACGCTTCGAGGTGGGCGAATACTACACGGCGGGCGACATGTACCGCAGCGTGTACGGCAAGATTTCACCCAAGAAAGACCGGGAGCTGAAGGCACGGGTGGCCTTCCGCCAGGGCGAATCGTACCGCCTCACCAACCGCAGCCGCGCGGCTTTCGCCTACAACAACGCCATCCGCTACGGCTACCCGGACAGCATCGTGTACTTCAACCTGGCCCAGACGCTGCGCAAGGACGGGGAATATGCCGACGCCGCCGCCAACTACGAAATCTACCTGCAACACGACCCCGGCAACGCCGCCGCCCTCGCAGGCCTGGAAAGCACCCGCCGGGTCGGCGAGTGGAAAGCCGGTGCGTCGCGCTACCAGGTGGCCAAGCCCAAGGAATTCAACGTGCGCCGCAGCTCCACCTACGCCCCCGCCTACGTGGGGCAGTCCACGGACATGCTCATCTTCACCTCGTCGCGCTCCACCGACAAGAAGAAAAAGACGAAGAACAACCCCATTACGGGCATGCCCAACAGCAACCTCTACTCCGTGCGCAAGAACGCCACCGGCCAGTGGGAAGAACCCGAGCCCCTGCCCGCCGAGGTCAACGACCCCACGGCGGAAAACGGCGTGTGCTCGTTCAGCCCCGACGGCAAGGCCATGTACTTCACCCGCGCCAAAAAGTCGGAATTCGGCGACGCGGGGGCGCAAATCATGGTGTCCAACCGCGCCGGAGGAGCCTGGAGCGAACCGACGCAGCTCAAGGTGTTCGAAGACAGCACCATCACCGTGGCCCACCCCACCCTCTCGCCCGACGGGCAGACCCTCTACTTCGTGTCCGACGCCCCCAACGGGCGGGGCGGCAAAGACATCTGGCGCGCCATGCTGGAAGGCGGCGAGTGCAAATACATCGAAAACATGGGGCCGGACATCAACACCGAAGGCAACGAAATGTTCCCCATGATGCGCCACGACGGCGTGCTCTACTTCGCCTCCGACGGCCACCCCGGCCTGGGCGGGCTGGACCTGTTCAAGGCAAGCCCCCTCGCCCCGCAGAGCGAGAACGACACCGTGCGCTGGAGCGTGGAAAACCTCGGCGTGCCGTTCAACTCGCAATGGGACGACTTCGGCATCACCTTCGAAGGCAAGACCGAAAACGGCTTCTTCTCGTCCAACCGCAACGAGCGGCAAGGACACGACATGCTGTGGAGCTTCACCCTGCCCGAACTGGCCTACGTCATCTCCGGCAAGGTGATGGACGACCAAAGCAACATCCTGCCCGATGCCGTGGTGCGCATGGTGGGCGACGACGGCACCAACGCCCGCATCTACGCCAAGAAAGACGGCACCTACCGCCTCAAGCTCAACAAGGACGCGCGCTACGTGATGCTGGCCTCCGCACGCGGATACCTCAACCAAAGCCACAGCTTCACCACCGCCGACCTGGCGGACAGCAAGGCGTTTGTCAACGACTTCCACCTCACGCCCCTCTTCCGCCCCGTGCAGATTGAGAACATCTTCTACGAATTCGGCAAGTGGAACCTCACGCCCGAGTCGGAAACCGGCCTCCAGGCCCTGCTGAAGCTGCTGAACGACAACCCCAACATCACCATCGAGCTGAGCGCGCACACCGACTACGTGGGCGACGACGCGTTCAACAAGGAACTGTCCGACAAACGCGCCCGCTCCGTGCTCGACTACCTCGTGGCACACGGCATCGACCCCGCGCGGCTCACCTCCGTGGGCTACGGCGAAGAGCAGCCGGTGACGGTGGACGCCTTCCAGGCGAAGAAATACCCTTTCCTCAAGGAAGGCGACATACTCACCGAGGACTTCATCCTCGGACTCACGCCCGAACAGCAGGAGACGGCCAACCAAATCAACCGCCGCACCGAGTTCCGCGTGCTGAAGACCACGTACAATTTGTATTGAGTAAACAAGTAAACGAGTTGACGAGTAAACGAGTTGACAAGTAAACAAGTTGACAAGTAAACGAGTTGACAAGTTACAAGTTGGCAAATATGAAAATACACGCGGATAAGCATACAGGAAAAACAACCAGACTACAAGCGAGGACACAAGTATGTAGGCGACCAAGGCGGTAAAAAGTAATTTTTCTCGTTTACTCGTCAACTCGTTCACTCGTTTACTTTCAAAAAAGCATATGCAACAATACCTCGACCTCCTCCGGCGGGTGCTCGCGGAAGGCGTGCACAAGGAAGACCGCACGGGCACGGGCACGCTCAGCGTGTTCGGCCACCAGATGCGTTTCCGCCTGTCCGACGGCTTCCCCTGCCTCACCACCAAGAAGCTGCATCTGAAATCCATCATCTACGAACTGCTGTGGTTCCTGCGCGGCGACACGAACGTGCATTACCTGCAGGAACACGGCGTGCGCATCTGGAACGAATGGGCCGATGCCGACGGCAACCTCGGCCCCGTCTACGGCGCACAATGGCGGTCGTGGCCCGACTACCGCGGCGGCACCATCGACCAGATAGCCGAAGCCATCGACACCATCCGCCACAACCCCGACTCGCGCCGCATCATCGTGAGCGCGTGGAACGTGGCCGCCCTGCCCGACATGAAGCTGCCGCCCTGCCACGCCTTCTTCCAGTTCTACGTGGCCGAGGGGCGGCTCAGCCTGCAACTGTACCAGCGCAGCGCCGATATCTTCCTCGGCGTGCCGTTCAACATCGCCTCCTACGCCCTGCTGCTGCTCATGGTGGCGCAGGTCACCGGCTTGCAGCCGGGCGACTTCGTGCACACCCTGGGCGACGCGCACATCTACACCAACCACCTGGACCAGGTGCGCCTGCAACTCACCCGCGAGCCGCGCCCCCTGCCCACCATGCACCTCAACCCGGCGGTGAAGGACATTTTCTCGTTCCAATACGAGGACTTCGAGCTCACCGGCTACGACCCGCACCCCCACATCAAGGGTGTCGTGGCCGTGTGACGGCCGCCGCCTCCCGCTGCGCTTTCGTATTTGCCTGCGCGAGTGCGGGATAACCTCCCATGCCCGCAAGGGAAATCGCTTCATCCTTCATCTCTCTCCGGGGAGATAGATGAAGCGTTTTTGTTTTTTTCCGGTACAGGTTTTTCCACTTGTGTGCACGAGTTTGGAAAACATCTGCTGAGAAATCGGGAAACATCCGCGCACAAACCGGGAAGCATGTGCTTGGAGCCTCAGGCAAATTGTCCCTTTTATTCTATCCGCACCCTGGTGGCAAGCGTAATTTTGCAGTGTCTTGCGCAAGACACCAAAACAACTTAACAAAACAGAGCATGAAGAGTTTAATCGCATTCTTTGAAATCCCCGCTGCCGACTTCTGCCAATCGGTAAATTTCTATCAGGCAATCTTCGGGGTGGAACTTATGATGGCCGAATACGGCCATGAGAAAATGGCTTGTTTCGTCCAGGACGGGCAAACGGTCGGTGCCCTATCCTATGCACCCGACTTCAAGCCCTCGGAGCATGGCGTGCTAATTCACTTTCACTGTGAAGATATGGACCGGGCAATCCGGCAAGTATTGAAACAGGGTGGCAGAATAGCCATTCCCAAGACAAAAATCCAAGCAGAAGGGAAAGGGCACTTTGCCGTATTCACCGACCCTGCGGATAATCGCGTCGGACTTTATGCCGACTAACACGCACCGGATATAGCTGCAGGTCATTGCATTTGCAGCTATATTTTTGCCCGCAACCCATAAGGAACGACAAAAAGCCATACCTTTGCAACATGACTCAAGAGGATTTCCAGTTTTACAAACCTTGCCCGGAGTTGCAACCTTACGTCAGGTATTATTGGGCGTTCCAAAGCAACCGCCCGCTGAGTACCCTGACGTTTCCCATCGGCTGTCCTCAAATGATTTTCCACAGACGGACACCGCTCTACATCCCGGAGCTGGGAACCGCCCAACCGGCATTTGCCATCAGCGGCCAGGCAAACTATCCTTCCCATCTACATGCGGACGGCCAGGTGGAAATGGTTGTCGCCGTGTTCCAGCCCCACGCCCTAAGGGCTTTCCTCAACTTGCCCGTATCCTTGTTGCACAACCAGGAGGTTTCCGGCTACGACCTTGAAAACAAACATTTGAAACGGCTGGCCGCGCAAATCGCGGACTGCGGGGATGCCCCGTCATGCATTCGCGTGACAGAGCGGTGGCTGCTATCCCAAATAGCGGATGGATTGACTTCAAAAACAGCATACAACATCCAAAGAATATCCGCCGCCGTCGAGCAGCTGCTGGCCATGCCCGCAACCCCCGTCACCGCACTGGCCTCGACCGCCTGCCTGAGCAAGAAACAGTTCGAACGCCTGTTCAACGAGCTGGTAGGCGCCAATCCCAAGGAATATGCCAGAATAGTCCGTTTCCAGAAATCACTGGAACTGTTGCAGCATTGCCCGCAAGATGCCAATCAGGCCCAGCTGGCCTGTCAATGCGGTTACGCCGACCAGTCGCATTTTATCCGGGAGTTCAGGCAATTCAGCGGCCACACCCCCTTGTCCTTGCGCAAGGTATGCAACCCGTATTCCGACTTGTTCAACAACCCCGCATAACGTCCCCTTTATGCTATCCACAGGTTGGCGGCCGGCCAGCCTTTGCGTTTATCCAACTTTAAAAAACGACAAGATGAAAGAAGTGAAACCCCAAAGAAACGACCCGCGCCTACGCATTTGACATGTGGATGAATGCGCCCATGCCCATGCTCACCTTTTTCAAGACCGTGGACGTCACCCGCCTTGTCCGCATCAGCAAGCGGAGAGGATTGAAGTTCAACATGCTGATGTGCTGGTGCATCGGCCGGGCGGCCAGCCCCGTCAAGGAGTTCTACATGCTTCCCGTAGGCAAGAAGCTGATGCAATACGACAACCTGGCCGTCTGTACCATCGTAACGAACCGGGAGGGCGAGGTCAGTTCCTGCGACGTCCCTTTCACCCATGATTTGAGGCAATTCAATGAGGACTATCTGCGGCTCACCAGGCAAGTGGCCGAAAGCTGCCGAAACCATGACCTGGCAGACAGCATGGTTATCGGCACGTCCGCTCTTGCGCAATATGAGATAGACGGGGCGGTAGGCATGTACAGCGGGGTGTTCAACAATCCGTTCCTCATTTGGGGCAAATACAAACGGCATTTGTGGAAACGGACGCTGCTTGTCTCCTTCCAGTTCCACCACACCCAAATGGACGGCGCGCACGCTTCCCGCTTTTTGGAAAACCTGCAAAAAGAAATCGGGGACTTGAAGGCGTAATCAAGAACAGCGGAGATTGTGGCCGGTGCCCACATGGGCAACGGGATTTGTCCCCCGCCCGTCCCGGCAAAACGAAAGATAGCAAGACGCGTTCGCCGCATCCTGCTATCTCCTAAAGCCTTACGAAAATCTGGCGGAAAGACAGGGATTCGAACCCTGGGAACAGTTGCCCGTTCACCGCATTTCGAGTGCGGCCCGATCGACCACT